>NZ_JBFRCL010000005.1:0-226353 GCF_040965695.1 Paraburkholderia sp. BR10937 | reverse complement strand
CTACACGCTTCCTTCAGACCCCGCCTCACAACGACGCCCTTGCGTTTCGCTAGCCCTTCACCACCATCAGGTTGGGCAGGGGACTTCCACCCCCAAGCTGTTGTGCATGCCCGGCACACTAAAAAAACGCCGGCGTGAGCCGGCGTAAAGAGAGACTGCTACAGACCTTTGCTTAGGCGACCACGGGCGCCGCCTTCGCGTCCTCTTCCTGTTCCACCGAAGAGCGGATCAGGTAGTCGAATGCGCCCAGCGATGCCTTCGCGCCTTCGCCCACGGCGATCACGATCTGCTTGAACGGCACGGTCGTCACGTCGCCCGCGGCGAACACGCCCGGCACCGACGTCTGGCCCTTCGCGTCCACTTCGATCTCGCCGTGCTTCGACAGCGCCACCGTGCCCTTGAGGAACTCGGTGTTCGGCACGAGGCCGATCTGCACGAACACGCCTTCGAGTTCGAGATGACGCTTCTCGCCCGACGTGCGTTCGAGAAAAGCGAGACCCGTGACCTTCTGGCCGTCGCCGGAAATCTCCGTGGTTTGCGCGTTCACATGCACCGTGACGTTCGGCAGGCTGCGCAGCTTGCGTTGCAGCACTTCATCCGCACGCAGTTGCGCGCCGAATTCGAGCAACGTGACATGGCTCACGATACCGGCCAGGTCGATTGCCGCTTCCACGCCCGAGTTACCGCCACCGATCACCGCCACGCGCTTGCCCTTGAAGAGCGGGCCGTCGCAGTGCGGGCAGTAGGCCACGCCCTTGTTCTTGTACTGCTGCTCGCCGGGCACGTCGACATTGCGCCAGCGCGCACCGGTGGCGAGCACCACACTCTTCGCGCGCAGCGTCGCGCCGCTTTGCGTGCGCACTTCGAAGCCGTTGCCCGAGGGCACCAGCGCTTCGGCGCGCTGCAGGTTCATGATGTCGACGTCGTAGGCGCGAACGTGCTGCTCCAGCGCCGTGGCGAACTTCGGCCCTTCCGTTTCCGTGACCGAGACGAAGTTCTCGATGGCCATCGTGTCGAGCACCTGGCCGCCGAAGCGCTCGGCGAGCACGCCGGTCTTGATGCCCTTGCGCGCCGCGTAGATCGCAGCCGCGGCGCCAGCGGGGCCGCCGCCGACGATGAGCATGTCGAAAACATCCTTCTGGTTCAGCTTCTCGGCGGCGCGCGACGAGGCGCCGGTGTCGAGCTTCGCGAGAATCTCTTCCACGCCCATGCGGCCCTGGCCGAACACTTCGCCGTTCAGGTAGATGGTCGGCACGGCCATGATCTGGCGTTTCTCGACTTCGTCCTGATACAGCGCGCCGTCGATGGTGACGATCTGCACGTTCGGGTTGAGCGTAGCCATCGCGTTGATCGACTGCACGACTTCCGGGCAGTTCTGGCACGACAGCGACATATAGACTTCGAACGAGAACACGCCGTCGAGCGTCTTCACCTGTTCGATGGTTTCGTTCTCGAGCTTGACCGGGTGGCCGCCCACCTGGAGGAGCGCCAGCACGAGCGACGTGAATTCGTGGCCCATCGGAATGCCCGCGAACGTGACCTTCACGTCGGAGTTCGCGCGCTTGATGTCGAACGAAGGGGTACGCGCGTCGCCGGCTGCGGCGCCACGGCGTTCTTCGTAGGAGATGCGATTCGAGAGCGATGCGATGTCCTGCAGCAGTTGCTGCAGTTCTTGCGACTTCTCGCCATCGTCCAGGTACGCAACGATCTCGATCGACTGCGTGACTTTTTCGAGGTAGCTTTTGAGTTGATCTTTGAGGTTGGCGTCGAGCATGGCTTTTTTTCCGGCTAGAGAAGAAGCGGGGGAATTCTAAGTATTGCCTGGCAATTTCGCCGTTCCGCTTATGGCGTCGAGAGGCGAACAGGGCACCCGGGCCGCGGCCGCGTGGGCGCGGCCCGGGGATACAGCTAGTCAGACTTCGGCGTCATGCGATCAAGGCGATCGCATTTGAACAGCGACGCTTAGATCTTGCCGACGAGGTCGAGCGACGGCTTGAGCGTTTCAGCGCCCGGCGTCCACTTGGCGGGGCAGACTTCACCCGGGTGTGCTGCGACGTACTGAGCAGCTTGCACCTTGCGCAGCAGTTCCTTGGCGTCACGGCCGATGCCGTTGTCGTGGATTTCGCACAGCTTGATCTCGCCTTCCGGGTTGATCACAAACGTGCCGCGCAGTGCCAGACCTTCTTCTTCGATCATGACGTCGAAGTTGCGCGTGATTGCGCCCGTCGGGTCGCCGACCAGCGGGTACTTGATCTTGGCGATCGTGTCCGACGTGTCGTGCCATGCCTTGTGCGTGAAGTGCGTGTCGGTCGACACACCGTAGACTTCAACGCCCAGCTTCTGGAATTCTGCGTACTGGTCAGCCAGGTCGCCGAGTTCCGTCGGGCACACGAAAGTGAAGTCGGCCGGGTAGAACACGACAACCGACCACTTGCCCTTGAGGTTTTCCTCAGAGACCGGAACGAACTTACCGTTGTGGTATGCGGTTGCCTTGAACGGCTTGACTTGCGTGTTGATGAGAGACATGCGTTGTTTCCTCGCTCTGGGTTGGGAAAAGGTATGGACGAAGATTACGGGAACCACGTCCGTTTGAAAAATTGGTTGCTTTGATCGCGGGTATTAACCCTGCCTATCGGACCCCATAGCGTCCGTCAAAGCCCGCCAGCATGGGGGGTTCCGCGCCCGCATCGCGCGGCCCGAGCAACCCTCGGGGCGGTGAGCATACAACGAAACTGCGACAATGCGCCTCACACGGCCGCGCTGTCATGCTGCGTTCATGAAGCTCCGGATGTTAGATGCAGACGCAACGGCCGCTCTGCAAGGGCCGCAGGCTTTCTGCGTCAAAGCACCCCGCCACGCGCGGTTGCCGCACGCGCCGCGAGCCGCTCGCGCAGGTATTGCGTGAATGCGCGGATCGTCACGGAAGCTTCACGATGCTGCGGGTACAGCGCATGGAGCGCGTTGGGTGGCGGCATGAACGGCTCCAGCACCTCCACCAGCAAGCCGGCATCAACCGATCCCGCCACGATGAAGTCCGGGAGATAGCAGATGCCGAGCCCGGCAATGGCCGCGTCGCGGATCACTTCGCCATTGTTCGCGCGCAGCGGCCCGTGCACGTCGAAAGACGTGCGCACGCCGTCGACGATGAATTCCCACGGCGCGCGGCCCTGCTGCCCGTACGGCAGGCAGGCGTGCTGCGCGAGCTCGGCGGGCGTTTGCGGCGCGCGCCGCCGGCGCCGGTAGCCCGGGCTGCAGCAGGCGATCATGCGTACGTCGATGAGTTTTTGCGCCACCAGCGTGGAATCGGCCAGCCGGCCGATCCGCAGCGCCATGTCGAAACCCTCGCCGATCACATCGACGGTGCGGTCGCTCAGATCCATGTCGAAGCGCACGTCCGGATGCTCGCGCAGAAATTCAGCGACGAGCGGCGAAAGGTGCGCCATGCCGAACGACATCGGCGCGCTCACTTTCAGGAGGCCGCGGGGCTCGCTGCGCCGGTCCGACATGGCCTGCTCGGCCTCCGAGACGTCCGAAAGGATGCGCTTGGCGCGCTCGTAGAAGTCCTGGCCGAGGTCCGTGACCGCCAGCTTGCGCGTGTTGCGCACGAGCAGGCGCGCGCCCAGATCGGCCTCCAGCGCCGCCACGCGCCGACTCACGAACTGCTTGGAAAGCCGCAGCCGATGGGCCGCCGCCGTGAAATTGCCTGCATCCACGGTATTCACGAAGATCCGCATGTCGTCGAGTTGCATTCCGATTGTCCACTTCAATGTGACAGTGAATCGTATTCTACGGCGATTCAGTTCGATTTGATTGACCTAAACTTCTTTCCATCGCAACCAATCAATCGAATCCCATTAACCAAAATGGGGCCAGAGCAAGGCGCTAAAGCGCCAACTCTGCCCTACAGGAGAGACGAAAATGATCGAACTTCGCAAGGCAGACCAACGCGGCCGCGGTGAACATGGCTGGCTCAGCTCGCGTCACACGTTTTCGTTTGCCAACTACTACGATCCGAAGCAAGTGGGCTTCTCGGACCTGCTCGTGATCAACGACGACCGCGTGGCCCCGGCGCGCGGCTTCGGCAAGCATCCGCACCGCGACATGGAAATCTTCTCGTACGTGCTGGAAGGCGCGCTGGAGCACAAGGACTCGATGGGCACGGGCTCGGTGATCGTCCCCGGCGACGTGCAGCTGATGAGCGCCGGCACCGGCGTGGCGCACAGCGAGTTCAACCACTCTGCCGACGAAGGGGTGCACTTCCTGCAGATCTGGATTGCACCGAACGTGAAGGGCGCGCAGCCGCGCTACCAGCAGAAGAACATCGCCGATGAGGAGAAGCGCGGCAAGTTTCGCCTGATCCTCTCGCCGGACGGCGCCGAAGACTCGCTGCTGCTGCGCCAGGACACACGCGTGTATGCCGGCCGCCTCGACGGCGCGGAAACGGCGAAGGTCGAAGTGGGCGCCGACCGCTACGCCTACGTTCACGTGGCGCGCGGCAGCGTGAAGCTGAACGGCGTGGAACTGGGCGAAGGCGACGGCGCGCGCATCCGCTCCGAGCGCGAGTTGAGCTTCAGCGACGGACACGATGCAGAGGTCCTGGTGTTCGATCTGCGTAATATCGAAGTGTCGGAGCTGTGGTCCTGACTTCGGCGTTGCGCCTGAGGTTATGCTTGCGCAGAGCGGCGCGCGGCGGTCCGCTCACTGAGAGTGGCCCGCCGCCCGGCAAAGCGCGAACTGATACGTAGTGAACCACTTAATACTTCTTCGGAGAAAAACATGCGATACAACCTGTTCGGGCCGGGCAACGACGTCGTGCTGCTGGTCTCGCGCATTCTGCTGACTTCCCTGTTCATCCTGTTCGGCTGGTCCAAGATCACCGGCTTTTCGGGCACGGTCGACTACATGGCGCACGTGGGCGCGCCCGTGCCGATGCTGTCGGCCGTCATCGCCGTGATCATGGAGTTCGCGGTCGGCATCCTGCTGCTCGTGGGCTTCTACACGCGGCCGCTCGCCGTGCTGCTCGCGATCTATACCGTTGCGACCGCCTTCATCGGCCATCACTTCTGGACCATGACGGGCGCCGATCAAATGGCCAACATGATCAACTTCTACAAGAACATCAGCATCGCCGGCGGGCTGCTCGCACTCGCAGTAACGGGTCCGGGAGCGATCTCGATCGACAGGAAGTAACGCACGGTTTTTTGGCTGTAGAAAGGCGCGATGCCGGTTGGCATCGCGCCTTTTTTTGTGTCCGGGAATTTGATCAAATTTACTTTCGCATTCGGCCGTGCGAGGATTTGATCAAATCTCAAGGAGACACGCATGCAACTTCGTCAAGGCGTGAACTGGGAACGCGCGCAGCGCGTCCTCGCCCGCGAGCGCGCAGCCTTCGTCGCCGCGCGTCCGAAGTCGCAGGCCTTGTCCGCGCAGGCTGCGCAGCATCTGCTGTTCGGCGTGCCGCTGCACTGGATGAACGACTGGTCCACGCCCTTCTCGCTGTACGTGGATGCCGCGCGCGGCGCAAGCTTCACCGACGTGGACGGCCACCGCTACGCCGACTTCTGCCTCGGCGACACGGGTGCGATGTTCGGCCATGCGCCACAGCCCGTGGCACGTGCGCTCGCGGCCCAGACGCAGCGCGGCTTCACGACCATGCTGCCGGGCGAAGACGCCGTGGCGGTGGGCGAGGCGCTCGCGCAGCGCTTCGGCCTGCCCTTCTGGCAATTCGCCATGACCGCGAGCGACGCCAACCGCTTCGCCGTACGCTGGGCGCGCGCGACCACCGGGCGGCGCACGATACTCGTGTTCAACGGCTGCTATCACGGCACCGTGGACGACGTGTTCGTCGATCTCGTCGACGGCCAGCCCACACAGCGCGCGAGCCTGCTGGGCCAGGTGCACGACCTGCTGCCCACGACGCGCGTGGTCGAGTTCAACGATCTCGAAGCGCTCGCGCGCGCACTCGCCGGCAACGACGTGGCCTGCGTGCTCGCCGAGCCCGCCATGACGAACGTGGGCATGGTGCTGCCCGAACCCGGCTTCTGGCGCGAGGCGCAAGCGCTCATGAAGCGGCACGGCACACTGCTGTTGATCGACGAAACGCATACGATCAGCAGCGGGCCGCGCGGCTACGCGCGCGAGCACGGCATCGAGCCCGATCTCTTCGTGCTCGGCAAGCCGGTGGGCGGCGGCGTACCGTGCGCGGTCTATGGCTTTTCGGCCGAATTCGCCACACGCGCGCAACAGGCGAAGCTCGATGCGCCGCCGGGCCATTCAGGCATCGGCACGACACTCACGGCGAATGCACTGTCCATGAGCGCCATGCGCGCGACGCTCGGCGAAGCGATGACCGATGCCGCCTACGCGCACATGTTCGCGCTGGCCGAGCGCCTGGCCAACGGCCTTGCGGCGACGATCGCGCGCCATGCGTTGCCGTGGTGCGTGACGCGCGTGGGCGCCCGCACGGAGTTTCAGTTCTGCGCCACGCCGCCGCGCAACGGCAGCGAGGCTCGCGCCGCCATGGACGACGAACTCGAACACGTGCTGCATCTGTATCTGCTCAATCGCGGCGTGCTCATCACGCCGTTCCACAACATGATGCTCGTATGCCCGGAAACGACCGGGGCCGACGTCGACCGCCTGCTCGCCGCCTTCGATGCCTGCGTGAATGAACTGAGCGAAGCGGGCGAACGATGAAGACCCGCGCGCATCAATCGCTGCAGGACGAGACCTACGCCACGCTGCGCCGCTGGCTGAGCCTCGGGCGCTTCGTGCCGGGCGAGCGTCTGCGCATCCACGCGCTCGCGGAACAACTGGGCGTGGGCGAGATGCCGGTGCGCGCGGCGCTCGTGCGCCTCGCAGGCGAGTCCGCACTCGTGAACCTGCCCAACCGCGGCGTGGTCGTGCCGCAGCTCACGCGCGCGCAGTTCGTCGACGTGCTCAACGTGCGCGTGATGCTCGAAGGCGAAGCGGCGTTTCTCGCCGCCACGCGCCTCACCGCCAGCGAAATCGCGCAGCTCGACGCGCTGTGCGCGCAGATGGCCGAGGCGCTTACGCAGAACAAGCGCGCGCGCTATCTCGACGCCAACGAAGCCTTCCACCTCGTGCTCTATCGCGCGAGCGGATCGGCGCTGCTCGTGGATCTGATCGAAACGGTGTGGCTCCAGGTGGGCCCGATCTCGAACCTGCTGTTCGACGACGCCGACTTCACGCGCACGCTCAACGATGCACACGAAGGCCTCATGCGGCGGCTCAAGCGCCGCGACGCTCAAGGCGCGCGGCGCGCCGTGGAGCGCGACCTGCGCCGCGCGGCGAAGCCGTTGCGCATGCATTGCCTGCCCGACGATCCGCACACGGCAAACAGGGCTTGATATGCTTGGCAGCGCGCCCGCCTGGCCCCACGTTTTCCTTACGACCGATCACGCGCAATGCACGACCCACAAGACAACCTCTACGCCTATCTCACTTCGCTCCAGCAATCGGCGCTGGGCGCGCTCAAGCGCCTGCCGCTCAGGAGCCGCGCCGCGCAAGGCACACTGATGGCGCTGCGCGCCGTCTGCGCAGCAGGCCTCGCGTACAGCATCGGCCGCGCGCTCCACACCGAACAGGCGTTCTGGGCCGCGATCACGGCGATTGCGGTGACCCAGCACGATTACGCCGATACGCTCGCGCAGTCGCGCGACCAGTTCATCGGCGCGATTGCGGGCGGCGCGGTGGGGCTCGCGACGGCCGCGTTCGGCCCGGAAAATCTCGCCGCCTACCTCGTCGCCGTGAGCGTGGTGATCATCGGCTGCTGGTGCCTGAGCGTGAGCACCGCCGCGCGACTGGGTGCGATCACCACCACCATCGTGCTGCTCGTGCCCATGAACGGGCCGGTGTGGGACGTCGCGCTCTTTCGCGTGGCGCAGGTCGCCATCGGCATGGCCTGCGCGGTGCCGGTCAGCTGGCTGTTTTCGTATGTCGAACGGCGCTGGCTGCAGTTGTGAGCCGCTTCTCTCAACGCCTGCGAAATAAACCATCTCCGCGCGCTCAGGAATCCGGCCCACATTAGCGGCGATAATCAGTCCCGCTGCGCGGCGCAGGTTGCCGGGGGCGAAATCTGCGGCGCGTGCGCACAGTCGCCGCGCAAATGCCCCCGTCGACGCGAAATCGTGCGAAACTCCCCCGCCGCGCTCTGCCGCCGTCATGCCGATGATGGCAGTTTTTCGGGGCGCAATCGAGACTGCAACCCACGCCGCCGCAAGATCACCCTATGAACACCACCACCCGTCCCGCCGCTTCGAACGCCAAGTCCAGCAAGTCCATCTCGCTCCTGCAAATGCTCGCGCTGATCGGCGCTGTCGGCATCGCGGCCTCGCTGCTGTTCCGCTACTTCCTGTGAGCGCAGCGCGTCCGGGGCATCAAGCCAACCGTTTTCGCTTATGTACAAGAAAGGCGTCGCCCTCGAAATCCAGTTCTCGCCCGTTCGCCTGAATGACGGCGCAGGCGACCCGTACTGGATCGACCTCACCGCCGACGAAGCTACCGCACTGCTCGCCACGCTGCAAAGCAAGCTCGCTGAACGCGATGGCACCGCAGCGCCGATCGTCGTCGCGCTCGACAGCCCGCCCGAAGGCGCCGCGCCCGAGGCACCCGCAAGCGCCTCGACGGCTGCGGCCAGCGCCGACGACGGCCTCAAGCAGTGGGTCTGCGTGATCTGCGGCTGGGTGTACGACGAAGCGGCAGGCGCCCCCGACGACGGCCTCGCTCCCGGCACCCGCTGGGCCGACGTGCCCGACGACTGGCGCTGCCCGCTCTGCGACGTGGGCAAGGAAGACTTCGCGCTCGTCGAGTTCTGACGCGCAGCGCTCATGCGCCCACGCGCCCGAGCGGCTCGTAGAAGAGCGCAAACAACTCCGACTGCGAACTCACGCCGAGCTTCGCGTAAATGTGCTTCTTGTGCGCGCGAACGGTCTCGAACGAGATTTCGAGCCGCTCCGCAATCGCGCGCGTGGAAAAGCCGCTCAGGCTCAAGCGCACCACTTCGATCTCACGCGCGGTGAGCGGCACGCGTCCGCTTTGCTGCGTGACCGCCTCGATGCGGCTCGCGAAGCCCGCCTCGCTCAACTGCCCCTGCTGCGCCGCGCTGTCGGCTTCAGCCGCGTCCGACACGACCGCCTCGGCGACACCCTCGGCAAACGTCTCATACGCGAGCCGCTGCTTCATGAGCGCGACCACCCACGGCGCGAACATCGCGAACAACGCAATATCGCGCTCCGTGTAATGGTGCTTTGCGCCTAGCGAGAAAATCAGCGTGCGCGCTTCGTCGAGCGGCACGTTGAACTGCACTTCGTCGCCGATGATGTTGCTCTTGAAGTAGCGTTGGTAGTAGTCCGTCATGCTGAAATTGTCGGGCGCGACCTCGGCGAGCGTGACGAGTCCTGCGCGCGGCTTTTCGCTCGCGTTCAGATAGAACGGATCGAGCAGGTACATCCCCTCCAGATACGCGCGGAACAAGAGATCCACGGTGCCGTCGGGCATGGGCGACTCGGCGCATACGAGCGGCGCGCGATCGCGCCGGAAGACGAGCGCAACCCAGTTGTCGAACGCAACGAAGCGCTCGATCACACGCGTCATGCGGGTCCAGAAGTCGGAGCCGTCGAGGGCGTCGATCAGCGTCGCGATATGGTGATGGAACGCGCGGTCCTGCCAGTCCAGTTCCATGAGGGGCTCCATGGGTCCTCCGATCAGGGTACCCCTGCAGGGTAATTTCTCGACAAAAATATCGTGGAGATAATAGCCGCTCCAGACGCCCACGCGGTGCTTTACGTAATACATAAGGAAGGAGACAGGCATGCAACTCGAACTCGCGCAGATCCCGGTCGTGGACGGCGCAGTCGCTCCCAACCTCGACCGCGTACTCGACGCGCTTGGCAAGCGCCGCGAAGGCAGCGATCTCATCGTCTTCCCCGAAGCCACGCTCACGGGCTTTCCCACCCGCGAAAACGTGCGCGACGTGGCCGAATCGCTCGAAGGTCCGTCTTTGAGCAAAGTGCGTGACGCCGCGCGCGCTGCAAATATCGGCGTGGCGGTCGGCCTCGCCGAGCGCGACGGCGACCGCTTCTACAACACGACCGTCCTGATCGACGAACACGGCGACATCGCGCTGCGTTACCGCAAGACGCATCTGTGGGCCACGGACGTGGGCGTGTTCACGCCCGGCGAGCGCTTCGAGGTGTGCGAATTCAAGGGCACGACCGTAGGTCTGCTGATCTGCTACGACATCGAGTTTCCCGAAACGGCGCGCGCCGTGGCCTCGCTCGGCGCGGAAATGCTCGTCGTCACGAACGGCAATATGGATCCGTTCGGCCCCGTCCATCGCCGCGCGATCGTTGCGCGCGCAATGGAGAACCAGATGTTCGCCGCGCTCGTGAACCGCATCGGTGACGGCGACGACAACCTCACGTACCCCGGCGAAACGGCGTTCGTGAGCCCGTTCGGCGACGTGCTCTGCGAGTTGAAGAACGAAGACGCGGTGCTGCACGCGGAGGTGGATCGCGCGCTGCTCGCGCAAAGCCGCGAACACTACAGCTATCTGCACGACGCACGCATTGCGCTCAATCTCGCGGACGAGAACGACGCGCAAGGCCGTCGCTCGCTCAATATCCGGCCGCGCACGCGCTAATGGCCTTAGAAGCGTCAAGCAGCAAAACCCGGTAACAAGCCCGGCAACCGGCGATCCGGCAAGCCGCCATGCGCGGCTCGCCAGGCTCGCCCATGCCTGCCAGAACCGCAGCACCCAGGAGACAACTGCATCATGAAGCCTGCCTCGCCGTCGCATGAACGCGGCACTCAAGAACCTCACCTGAAGCGCACGCTCGGCCTGCCGTCCGTGCTCCTGTTCGGCCTCGCCTATATGGCGCCGCTGATCGTCTACGGCACCTACGGCGTGCTCGCCGGCGCGAGCCAGGACACCGCCGCCCTCGCGTATCTCATCGCGCTCGTCGCAATCGTGTTCACGGCGCTCAGCTACGGCAAGCTCGCACGCCTTTTCCCGGTCGCGGGTTCGGCCTACACCTACACGCGCAAGAGCTTCAATTCGCACCTGGGCTTCATGATCGGCTGGGCCACGCTGCTCGATTACTTCTTCCTGCCGATGGTGATCTGGCTGATCGGCGCGGCGTATCTTGGCGCGGCGTTCCCGAGCGTGCCCACGTGGATCTGGATCGTCGCGTTCATCGTGCTCACGAGCGCGCTGAACGTGATCGGCATCGAACTCGCCGCGCGTTTCAACATCGTGCTGATGATCGTGCAGCTCGGCATCGCGGCCATGTTCGTAGTCCTGTGCTTGCACTACGCCTCCGCGGCCGCGGGCCCGGGCGGCCTGATCACGGCGCAGCCGTTCTTCCAGCCGCACGTGCCGCTCTCGGCCACGATGGCGGGCGCTGCGATCGCCGCGTATTCGTACCTCGGCTTCGACGCCGTTTCCACGCTCACCGAGGAAACCATCGAGCCTGAAAAGACCATTCCGCGCGCCATCGTGCTGATCGCGCTGGTGGGCGGCGCGATCTTCGTGATCGCCGCGTACACGCTGCAGCTCGCGCATCCGGGCGCCGTGTTCAAGGACCCCGATTCGGCCGCGTTCGAAATCGCGCGCAAGGTGGGCGGCGATGTCTTCGTGACGATTTTCCTCGCGGGTCTGATCCTCGCGCAGTTCGCCTCGGGCATCTCGGCGCAGGCCAGCGTGGGGCGTCTGCTCTATGCGATGGGCCGCGATGAAGTGCTGCCGAAGTCGATCTTCGGCTACATCCACCCGCGCTTTCGCACGCCGGCGATCAACATTGCGATTGCCGGTGTCGTCGGTCTGATCGCGCTGAAACTCGACGTGGCCACCTCCACCTCGTTCATCAACTTCGGCGCGTTCCTCGCGTTCACTTCGGTGAACCTGTGCGTGATCCGCCAGTACTTCAGCGGCGCTGCGGGCACGCGTGGCTTCGGGTTGCTCGGCGGTCTGGTGTTCCCGCTGATCGGCGCCGTGACCGACATCTGGCTGCTGTGCAGCCTCGAAAAGACCGCCATCGTGCTCGGCGTGATCTGGTTCGTGCTCGGCCTCGTGTACCTCGGCTGGATCACGCGGTGCTTCCGCCAGGCGCCGCCGGAGATGGCGGTGTAAGCGCAACGCTGCACATTCAAGTCTGCTTCAAACGAAACGGCGAGTGTCCCTTAGGGGCGCTCGCCGTTTTTCCATGCCGTGCAGCGAAAAGAAACGCTTAGCTGTCCAGACCAGCCAGCCGCGCCGCGGCCATCACTTCGCGCCTGGTATCGAGAATATGCCGCTCGATCAGCGCCACCACTTCATCCACATCGCGCCGCTTGCAGGCATCGACGATCGCGTAGTGATCGCTTTGCACCTCGTTCTTCTCCGTATCGAGCGACATGCGCAGATGCGGATATCGATTCGTCGTGCTCAGGCAGTACTCCTCGATCATCTTGCGCAGACGCGAGTTATTCGCGGGCGCGCACAGCGCCAGATGGAACTGGCGGTTGCATTCGGCCCACTCCGCGGGCGACGAAGCGGCGTCGTACGCCGCGAGAATGCGCTTCATCACGTCGATGTCGCCGGCCACCATGTTCGGCACCGCGAGCTTCGCCGCGTAGGTCTCCAGCGCCGCACGAATGTCCAGCAGCTCGCAGATCTCCTGCGTGGACATGGCGATCACCACCGCACCGCGATTGAGCTGGTAGCTCACGAGCCCTTCGGCCTCGAGCTGGCGCAGCGCCTCGCGCACCGGAATGCGGCTCGCGCCGAAGCGCTCCGCCAGGCTCTCCTGGCGCAGCTGCGCACCCGGCGGCAGCACGCCGCGCAGGATCTCGTCGCGCAGCTGGTCGCGGATCGTTTAAGGCAGCGATCGCTGGTCTTCCTTGGCCTGCACTGTCGTCATGAGCTCGTGGGCGTCGGGCGGACGAACGCCGTCCGACGAAAAAGTATTGTCGTCAATATTTTTGCCTGCCAGAATTGGATACAATCCAATCGCTTCTGGATATTTAAACTGGCAATATGGATCCGCCAGCCATCCCCACTGTGCGGTGTCCTTGTGTGGAGACTGTATAGGTTTCTGTAAGCATCTGAAAACCAAGCAATTTTAGCGTATCCACCGGGCCGTCCCGGGGCTGTTGCGTGCGCAACGGTTTCGCCCGGCAAACCGCCATCTGGCCCCGACATGATGCATTCGGACGAGCTCATCAAGATCGCAGGTCCGGCGGCCGAAGGCGCGCTCGCTTCGTCGGGCGGCAGCCCGCTCGATCAGATGCCTGGCGGCAAGAGCTACGTCGAGCGCTACACCAAGCGCTTCAACAAGCCGGTCGAACTGTACTCGCCGTACGCGTACGACGGCACGCGCGCCGTGTTTGCCGCCATGAAGAGGGCGAATTCGACCGATCCGCACCTCTATCTAGCCTCGCTCAAGGCGACGAACATGAAGGGCGTGACCACGAACGAGCTGGCCTTCGACCAGTATGGCGACCTCAAATTCGGCGGCGTGACGGTCTACAAGGTCGTGAACGGCAAGTGGCAGCCGCTCACGACGGTCGGCACGAAGTAAGTCGACGAAGTGAACCGATGAAGTGAGCCCACACTGACGCCGCGTTGCGGGCGCGGCGGCGAGTGTGGCCCCCATGATGCAGCGCATCGCGCACAGGAACAGCCGGGCGGTACCCGGCTGCGGCGCACGACAGCGAGTGCTCTTCTCCGCTCGCTGCCCGGGACGCCGGGTTGACACAGGCTTTCGCGTTGGGCGGAAGCCCGTTTTTTTCGTCATGTGGGATGTAAGCTTCGAGATGCCTTCGTCGGGCTTTCGAAATGCCTCGAAAAAACGAGCGTTCGGTCGTGCGCAGCGGAACCGAACTACAATGCATGCCGTCCGATGCAATGCCGCATTGCTGCCCTGTTTGCCCCGAACATGTCCCGTTTTTCGAAAGTTGTCCCTCGTTTGCCCGTCCCGCTTCGCAGCGCCGCCCTCGCCGTAACCGCGGTGACGCTGGCCGCTGCGCTCGGCGCGTGCTCCTCGCCCAAGCCCAAGTTCCAGGAAGATCAGCTGCTGAGCACGGCGCCCAGCCAGTTCTCGCGCAGCTTCAACTACGCGAGCACCGACGCCTGCGAATCGTCGCGCCGCGCGCTGCTGAGCCAGGGCTACATGACGACGATGACGCGCAACGACACCGTCGACGCCACGAAGAACTTCCAGCCGACGATGGATCAGCACATCGTCGTGGAGGTGCACGTGGTCTGCACGCCGGGCGACGCGAGCAATACCAGCATGGTGTACGTGAACGCCGTGCAGAACGGCTACGCGCTCAAGAAGAGCGATACCTCGGCGAGCGTCGGGCTCTCGATTCTGGGGTCGGTTTCGCTGCCGATCCGCTCGAACAGCGACGAAATGGTGAAGATTTCGAGCGAGACGATCCAGTCCGGCCCGTTTTATTCGCGCTTCTTCGATCTGGTCGGGCGGTACTTGAGCGCTTCGGCGCGCAGCGAGCCTGTGCCGGGTGCCGGCGCGATCAAGATTTCGCCGTTGCCGCCGCCGATCGAGCCGGTCACGGCAAGCGCCGCGCCCGCCGCGACCACGGTGGGGTCGGCCGCACCGGCTGCCGCTGCGGCGGCTGCGGCGACGGGTGCGGCGGTGTTGCATGGCAGCACGCTGCCGGCGGCGCCGGTCGTGACGGCGCCACCGGCAGCGCCGGCACCTGCGCCTGCCACGGCGGCACCCGCGCCTGCCGCTTCTGCGCCGGGCGCGTCCGCACCGGTCGACCACGGCGCTGCGGCTGCAGCGGCGATCATGGGTGTGCCGGCGCCGGTTGCTTCCAACGCGCAATCTGCGGCGCTCGCGACGAGTGTGACCACTCACAATGCCGCGACGCCCGTGGTGGCGTCGGCTAGCGTAGCGACGGCGCAAACGCTCGCCTCGGCCTCGACGACCTCTGGCACCCAGAGCGTGGCAGCGGAATCGGCAACACCCTCAGCGGCCATGCCGACCGCAGCGCCGGCCGCATCGACCACCTCGCCGTAAGCGCCGCCGCGCGCCAGACCGGCGTCAAGCCAACCGGCTCGCGCACACCCGCGCGAGCCATCCGCCGTCTGCGCGATCAGCGCAAGCCGGCCATCATCGCGCCCATCCCCACGAGCAGGCTGCCCATCAGGCGGTTCACGGCGCGCATGCGCCTCGGCCGCTGCAGCACGTGGCGCAGCCGGTGCGAAAACAGCGCCATCGAAGCCACGCCGCCCGCAAACAGCAGCGCGAACGTCGCCGCCAGCAGCCAATACTGACGGTTGGCGCTCCAGGGCGCATCGGCGCTCATGAACTGCGGGAAAAACGACGGGAAGAACAGCAAGGTCTTCGGATTGAGCCCGGAGGTCGCGAATCCGCGCCAGAACAAATCGCGACGGCAGGCATCGTCGGCTTCGGCAGGCGCATCCGTGCCCGTCAAAGAGCGGCTGCGCCACTGCTTGCACCCCAGCCAGACCAGATAGGCCGCACCCAGCCAACGCAACAACATAAGTGAATGCTCACTAATGAGCAGCAGCGAATTGAGGCACAGCGCCGTCAGCGCGAGCTGGAGCAGCACCGCGAGCGTGCCGCCCCAGACGCAGGGCAGCGCGCGGCGCCAGCCGGCGTGCAGCGCCTGGCTCATGGTGAGCACGTTGACGGGACCGGGCGTGTAGACGAGGACGAGCGCGGCGGCGAGAAAGGATAGATACAGCTGGATCGACATTGCGGGGCGTGCTGGCGAAGACGGGGTGACGAACGACGCTCGGGGTCGCGGGGTTATTAAAAACGGGTACCGAAAATGGGCAACAAAAAACCGCGCGAAAGCGCGGTTTTCAAATGCCATCTGCCTGACCGGACACTGCTGGCAGCGCGGTGAACGCGCGCAACGCCCGGTAGCCGCCGCAGGGTGCAACGGAAACGGCCCTGACGGACCACCGCGGCTCGTGGCTGCGGCGGCGCTCCCCACAGCGGGGAGGTGGCCGCGTGGGTCGTGCCAGGCAAGAAGGCATGTGGAAAATATACCGGGGAATTGCGTGTATAGGCTTCCGGTTTTCAGGCGAAAACGGCCAATATGCAGAATATTATTCCGCTATAATTGCAGATACCTGTACAAAATTCCTTGTTCTCCATGAGCCCTCGTGAACGCCCGCCCAAAGCGCTCGACAACCAGGACCGCAAGATCCTCAGCGCCCTGCAAAAGAACGCCCGACTTTCGAACGCCGAACTGGCCGAGCAGGTGGGCATGTCCACCACCGCGTGCTGGAATCGCACGCGCCAACTCGAAGCCGATGGCTATATCGACGGCTATGTCGCGCTCGTGAACCAGCAAAAGCTGGGCTACGCCGACATCGTGATTCTGGAAGTGACGCTCGACCGCCACGAAGACGACGCGCTCGCGCGCTTCGGCGCCGAACTCGCGGCGCTGCCCGAAGTGCTGGAGGCCTATCTCGTCTCCGGCGAGTACGACTACTGGATCAAGGTGGCGGTGGATGGCACCGCCGGCTACGAGCGCTTCCTGCGCGAGAAGCTCTATCGCATCTCGAGCATTCGCCACAGCCGGTCGATGTTCGCCTTGCGCTGCATGAAGGATGTGCCGTCCATGCAGGTGTGACGCGCGTTTGCTTCGGCAATCGCGCGAACGGCGTGAGAGTCAGCGCTGGACGATCAGCGTCACGCGCCGGTTCAGCGCGCGGCTCGCGGGGTCGTTGCCTGCCACGAGCGGGAAGTTGTCGGCGCGGCCAATCGCAGCGAGCCGGTGAGGCTCGATGCCGCGCTCGACCAGATAGCGCACCACCGCGCCCGCACGCGCCGAAGAGAGTTCCCAGTTCGACGCGAATTTCGCGTTCGCGATCGGCGAGCTGTCCGTGTGCCCTTCCACGAGAATATTTCCCGCCGGCGCCGAGCGCAGCACCTCGGCGATACGGCCCAGCACGTCGAGCGATTCGGGCAGCAGCGTGGCATCGCCCGCGTTGAACAGGATCTTCGCGTTGATGCCGATCTCCACGCCGCGCGCTGCCGGCACAATCGTGATCTCGCCGCGCTGGCGCAACGTTTCGAGCGCGGCGAGCAATGCCTGATCGACGGCGGGCACTTTCTCGACTGTTGCCGCCGTGCTCGTGCGCTGCGCCGCCGAGCGTATTTCGGATTCCTTATGCTTCGCCAGCTGCATCGCGTAGAGCGCGAGGAACAGCACCATCAGCGTCGTGATCAGGTCCGCGTAGGAAATGAGCCAGCGGCCGGAACTCGATTCGCCGCCCTCGTCCTCGTCGTGATCGAACTGTGCAGTGAGCGGCAAGTCTTTATCGGAAAGCATGGGCGGTCAGCTCGCGTGCGTCGTGTCCAGCGCCCATACGTTCGCTTCGCCCTGCAAACCACCGCTCTTGCCGCCCACTTCGCCAGCAAGACGCGTGGCGATCGTGTGGGGCGACTCCTTGCGCGAAATGGCGAGCAGGCCGTCGAGATAGAGCTTGCGCAGGCGCAGTTCGCTTTCGATATGCGCGCGCGTCTTGCCATACAGCGGCAGAAAAACGAGGTTCGCGAATGCAAGGCCGTAAAGCGTGGCGATGAAGGCCACTGCAATGCCGGGCCCGAGTTCCGCAGGCTCGATCAGATGCCCCGTGACCTGAATGAGGCCGAGCACCGAGCCGAGAATACCGAACGTGGGCGCATAGCCGCCCGCCTGCTGCCACACACGCGCCGCCGCCATGTGCTTGCGCCCGGAGGCTTCGAGTTCGCGCTGGAGCGCATCCTCCAGCACGGCGGTCGAAACGCCGCTCGCAAGCAGTTCGAGCCCGCGCCGCGCGAACGGATGAATGCCCTGCAGATCCATCGACTCGAAGGCGAGCAGTCCGTTGAGCTTGGCCTGATCGCCCCACTCCAGCACGGCGGCGAGGCTCGCTTCATCGACGCGCGGCGCCTTCACAAAGGCCATCCGCAATTGCTTGATGGCATCGAAGAAGCGCGCCCACGTGTTCTGGATCATCACGGCACCGAGCGTGCCGCCCAGCACGATGGCCAGCGCCTCAGGCTGAAGCAGCGTGACGAAATGGCCGCCTTCGAGCGAGAAGCCCGCGACCACAGCGAGCGCGCCAACGGCAATACCGATCAAGGTAAGCAGATCCATACGTGTCTCCCCATCCCCACTCAGCGATCCGCCTGGCGCGCGCCAGGCGACTTGAGTGCACGCACCGCTTCAAGCAGGCGCTGCTCGATATCTTCGACTTCCACAGGATCGATCTTGATGTCGCGGCGCATGACCCACGACAC
This sequence comes from Paraburkholderia sp. BR10937, assembly GCF_040965695.1. Lineage (NCBI taxonomy): Bacteria > Pseudomonadati > Pseudomonadota > Betaproteobacteria > Burkholderiales > Burkholderiaceae > Paraburkholderia > Paraburkholderia sp. BR10937. Next base: position 208,063 of record NZ_JBFRCL010000005.1, on the reverse strand, counting down.
TTCGTTCTTGCGTGCGTCCGCCATCACGGAGAGCAGGCGCTCGGATACGGTCTGATCTTCGATCGAAGCGAGCAGTTTCGCGAGATCGTAGGTATCGAGCGCGCTCACGGCTTCGAACAGCGTACGCTGATCGACGAACAACAGATCGTCGAGCGACTTGAGTTCACCCGAGCCGCGGTTCGTGCGCTTCGAGAAATACGCCACGCCCTTTTGCTCGACGAAGTTCAGCACCTTCGACTTGCGGAACGCGAAGACCTCGTCGGCGATTTCAGCGTGCGAGAGCTTGTTGAGAATGACCTTGCGCTCCACGCCGATCAGCGCTTCGAGATCGCCCAGCTCGATCAGTTCGAGTTCGCTGTTGATCGACACATCGAGATCGCTGTCCGCGACCTGCGTCGCGCGCTCCACGATGCGCACGGGGTCGAACGTCACCACCTGGCGGCCCAACGCGCCTTCTGCCGCTGCACCGTTGTTGGCGAGGTGCGTGGCCTGCCCGCTTTGCATCGCGACGAGATTGAGCTTTTCCATGCGCCGGAGCATGGCCATCACATGCGGGCGCGAATGACCGGCCACCGCACGGCATTTCTGCACGACGTCGGCGAGCGGCACGCTCACTTCGGCGCCGCTCGCGCCGTGTCGCGACCAGGTATCGCCGCCTTCGCCGCGATCGCTCGCGCCTGCGATCAGCGCGAGCACGTGCGCGTACGACAGTACGCCCGGCATGAAGTCGGCATGGGTGTAGGTGGCGAGCAGATCGTCCTTCGCCTTGACGCGCCGCGTGAGCGTGCGCACCACATGGCGCAGCATCGGCGTGACGCGTTCGAGTTCCTCTTCGATGAGGCTCGCGGGCACGACGGTCAGTTGGCAAAAGCTGAGCGCCTTCGCCGTGTTCGGTCGCGGTTCCGCGCCGAGCAACGCGGTCTCGCCAAAAAATTCGCCGCGTCCGAGCGTGGCCATCACGACTTTCTTGTCGTCGCAGCGGGTGGAGATTTCGACTTTGCCGTCGGCGATCACGAAGATCAATCGTTCGCCTGCAAAGCCTTCCGAATAAATGATCTCGCCCGGCGCCGCCGTACGCGACCATGTTTGACTGCGATTCAAGTTCTATCCCCGGAAAACGATTCCATCGCCCGCATTTGTCTGACTATCTTATGCGTTTGCGAAGTGAGTGCCATGAGCCGCGTTTACGGCGTTTTCCAGGACGTTCTTGAATCAGCTTGCAGAGTTGGCGCGCGTGGAAAGCATGCCGAAAGCCCTTTGCGCGAGTCTGTGCGCCGAGGTGTCACGCGCGCTTTGCAAACGCAAACGATTGCTTGCGCGAGAAGTGCTGCAAATGGCGATGAATTGCGTGGGGAAAATGAATGCGGCCAGTTTGCACTGGCCGCATGTGTCAACGCTATCAGTCTCTTTCAGTCTTTCACGCCGCAAGTTTTCCCGTCGCGCCGTTGCTCGCCAGCGCACTCACGCCTGCGCGCGCGAAGCGAAGCGCTTGCATCAGCGTTTCATGCTCTCCGATGTGGTTCGCGAGCAGCAGGATCAGTTGCGCATTGGCCGACTGACTCTGCGCCTCGTCGAGATCGCGATGCATGTCGATCAGCGCTTCGTAAAAGTCGTCCGGTCTTGCCAGGTTCGGTTGGGTGTTCAGCATGGTCGTCTCCTCGTTCCTCTATGCCGTGCCTTGCACGCACAGCGCCCGCTTGAGCGCGCTCTCCACGCGCGCCGCATCGGCGCGCCGCCAGCGCGCGCTCACGTGCTGGTCCGGACGAATCAGATAGAACGCGCCGTCCTGCGCGCCGTAGCGCTGCGCCGCCAGCCCTTGCACGTCGCGCAGCACCACCGTCGATGCGGGCAGACCCGCCGGCACAGCCGCATCGCCTTCGAGCACCACGACGAACTTGAGCGGCACCGCAGAACGCGAGAGCGCCTGCAGCGTGTCGAGCGTCTCGGTATCGAACGCCGGGCCCGCGCGGCTGAACACGAGGCCCGCGAACTGGTCGCCCAGATGCGCGAGCAGCCAGCTCGCGTCACCCGCTGCGTTTTGCACCGGCGCGTCTGCACACGAAGCGCCCGGCTCCATCTGGCCGTCGAACGTCTCTTCGTCGGGTGTGTTCAAGGTCGATTCGCGCAGCACCGCGGGCACGGAAAGCCGGCCGCTGTTCACCAGTTGCCGCGCAAAGGCATGCTCGCGGGCAAGCGTGAGCACGGCGTCTCGGAACACGCGGCTCACCGCGCTCTTGGGCGTGATGAAGTCGGTCGAGCGCGTGGAGTTGCGGATGTTTTCGTCGGCGGCGTATTCGCGCTCGCTCGCGTAGGTGTCGAGCAGCGCGTCGGGCGCATGGTTCTCCAGCACCATCGCGAGCTTCCATGCGAGGTTCTCGCCGTCCTGGAAGCCGCTATTCGCGCCGCGCGCGCCGAACGGCGAGACCAGATGCGCCGAGTCGCCCGCGAACAGCACGTTGCCCTGGCGGAAGCTGTCCATGCGCAGGCACGAGAACGTGTAGATGCTCACCCACTCCAGCTCGAACTTCACGTCGGGCCCGAGCAGTGCGCGCACGCGCGGAATCACGCGCTCGGGCGTTTTTTCGAGCACCGGGTCGGCGTCCCAGCCGAGCTGGAAGTCGATGCGCCAGACGTTGTCGGGCTGGCGATGCAGCAGCACCGACTGGTTCGGATGGAACGGCGGATCGAACCAGAACCAGCGTTCGGTAGGAAAGTCGGCTTCCATCTTCACGTCGGCGATGAGGAAGCGGTCCTTGAAGGTGCGGCCGTGGCTGTCGAGACCGAGCAGCTTGCGCAGCGGGCTGCGCGAGCCGTCGGCGGCCACCACGTAGCGCGCGAGCAGCGTGTACGGGCCGTCGGGCGTTTCGATTTCGAGCGCGACGTGCGCGTCGGCAGCGCCCGGCGTGCCGTGCTGCGCGACGCCCGTCACCTTGTTTTTCCAGCGGATTTCGAGGTTCGGCAATGCCTGCGCACACTCGAGCAGGTAGCCTTCCACGTAGTACTGCTGAAGATTCACGAAGGCGGGCCGATGATGGCCGCTTTCGGGCAGCAGGTTGAACGTGTAGACGAGTTCGTCCTTGCGGAACACCTTGCCCACGTTCCAGCTCACGCCCTTTTCGACCATGCGATCGCCGCAGCCGAGGCGGTCGAAGATATCGAGCGAGCGCTTGGAAAAGCAGATGGCGCGCGAGCCCGTGGAAAGCGTGCAGTCGTCGTCCACGAGCACCACCGGCACGCCTTGTCGCGCGAGGTCGATGGCCGTCGCGAGGCCCACCGGCCCCGCGCCGACCACCACGACCGGACGCACGCACGCGGCGGCATCGGGAGTTTGTTCGCTGCATCGCGCGTAGTCGAAGGTCAGCGTCTGATAGTCGATCATTCTTGTCTCCACCGTGTCATCTCGTGCCTGTCTCGCAGTTGGCACTCAGCTGGCACTTCAATCCTGCAGCGCGTCCCACATCTCCTTGTCGCGCTGCGCCGTCCAGATGCGCGGATGCGTAATGCCGCTCGCCTCGTCATACGCGCGCGTCACGTCGAACGGCAGGCAGTGCTCGTAGATGAACACGTGGCCGAACTTCGGGTCCATCGCCTCGCGCGTGAGCGACATCGCACCCTTCAGGTCGAGCTTCTGCGCCACGGCGGCGCGGCCTTGCGCGAGCAGCGTGGTCACGAAGTCCTTCGTGTAGTCGAGACCCTTGTTGACTTCCGCGGGGTCGAGCAGCGCGGGGCCGCGGCCCGGCACGAGCTTTTCGGCGCCCAGCGAGCGCAGCGCTTCGAGCGTGGCGGGCCAGTCGGCGAGCTGGGCGTCGCCGCAATAGCACGCAGCGTCGTATTCGACGAGGTCGCCCGAGAACAGCACCTTCTGCTGCGGCAGCCACACCACCGTGTCGCCCTTCGTGTGACCCGAACCGAGGTGCGCGATCTTCACTTCGAGCTTGCCGAGGAACAGCGTGATTTCCTTCTCGAACACGAGCGTGGGCCACGTGAGGCCCGGCACCGTTTCGACGCCCGCGAACAGACGCGGGAAGCGCTCGATTTCCGACTTCATGTCGGCTTCGCCGCGCTCGACGATCATTTCATAGGTGCCGCGACTCGCGATGATCTGCTGCGCGCCTTCCTTGAAGTACGCCGAAGCGCCCAGCACGCGCACCGCGTGATAGTGCGAGAGCACGACGTATTTGATGGGTTTGTCGGTGACGGTGCGGATCTTCGCGATGAGGTCCTGTGCCATGGCGGGCGTGGCCGTGGTGTCGACGATCAGCACGCCGTCGTCGCCGATGATGACGCCCGAGTTGGGGTCGCCTTCCGTGGTGTACGCGTATGCGTTTTCCGAGAGCTGCGTAAAGGTGACCTTCTTTTCTTCGAGGTCGGCCTGGGATGCGAACGCCTTTGCCATGTTGAGTCTCCGTATCGAGGGGCTCTTGAAGCCGGGGCGGGGCGAAGCGCGCACGGGCCGGGCGCGCTGGGCGCCAGCCCTGGTTGTCTCGCCCCGTTTGAAGTTGAAATGGACCGCTGTTGTGCCGGGGTGAGGCCATCATGGTCTTTCCGTTTTTATTTGTCAATAGCAAATTGTATTGCTATACGTTAATTTCTGACCAAAGCGTGCTGCAGTCCGTACGGTTGCCGCCGTTCAGTTAACATGGACCCTTTTTCAGCCAGAGAAAAGCGCCATGAGACGTCGCAACGACAGCGCCGCGTCCGCGCCGGAAAGCAACGCGACGGCAGCCCGCACGCAGCGCGGCATCCAGAGCGTGGAGGTCGGCGGACGCCTGCTGCGCGCCCTCGCCGACGCGCGCGCGCCGCTTGGCGCCACCGATCTCGCGGCGAGCGGCGATATTCCGTCGAGCCAGGCGCACGCCTATCTCGTGAGCCTGACGCGCCTCGGGCTCATCAAACGCGACGCGCTTTCGGGGCGCTATGAGCCCGGCCCGCTCGCGCTGCGCCTCGGCCTGCTGCATCTCGCGCAGCAACCCGCGCTGCGCGAGGCCGCGCCGCGCGCCGCCGCGCTCGCGCAGGCGCTCAACTGCAGCGTCGCGCTGTGCATTGCCGGGCCGCAGGGGCCGACGATCGTGCGCTACGAGCACGCGAGCCTGCCGCTGCACGTGAACCTGCATGTCGGCACGGTGATGTCGCTGCGGGCCACGGCCACGGGCCGCGTGTTCTGCGCGTTCCTCGGGCCCGAGGCGCTCGAAGCCGCATGGGCCACGCAAACCGCGCAGCCGGTGTGGCGCGGCACCAGCCACGTGGCCAGCGCCGCGAGCGCGCCTCAGGAGAGCACGCCCGATGCCGCCTTCCTCGCCTCGCTCGACGCCATCCGCGCGCGCGGCTACGAACTCGCTATCGACGCGCCCAGCCCCGGCGTGAGCAGCGTCTGCGTGCCCGTGCTCGGCCCCGCACGCGCACCGAGCGTCACGCTCACCGCCATTGGCGCGAGCGGGGTGCTCGACGTGCGCGCAAACGGCGCGGTCGTGCGCGCGCTGCGCGACGCTGCTGCCGAAATCACCGCCGCCGCTTTTTCATCGACACCGACATGCCCCGATTGAGCTCCAGGCCTCCGCGCGACGACGCAACGCAAGCCGCCGGCGAAGACGCCGTGGTCAGCATGGCAGCCGAAGCCGCCGACAAACCGCAACGCGGCATCCAGTCCCTCGATGTCACGGGCGAGCTGCTCGCTGCGCTCGTCGCCGCGGGCACGCCCTTGCCGTTGCGCGACCTCGCCGCCGCCGCGGGGATGGCGCCCGCCAAGGCCTTCCCGCACCTCGTGAGCCTGCAGAAAATCGGCCTGCTGGCGCGCAACGCGGCGGGCCGCTACGAAGCGGGACCGCTCAGTCTCGAACTCGGCCTGATCGGCCTCGCGCGTCTTTCGCCGGTTCGCGAAGCCGACGCCGAGCTCGTGGGCCTCGCCGCCGCTACCGCGATGAGCGTCGCGCTCGCGGTGCCGGGGCCGCTCGGCCCGACCGTCGTGCGTCTCGAAGAATCGCCGCTGCCACTGCACGTGAGCCTGCGCCCCGGCACGGTGATGTCGCTCGTGAACACGTCGATCGGACGCGTATTCGCCGCATGGGTCGACGACGATGTGCGCGCGGCCCTGCTCGCCCAGGACGAGTTGCGGCTCGCGGGCGCGAAGCCGCGCGAGGGCGCCACGCCCGCCTACCTCGCGCGGCTCGCCGCGATTCGCGCCGAAGGCGTGGACACGGCACTCGACAAACCCATTCCCGGCATCAGCACCGTGACCGCGCCCGTGTTCGACCACACCGGCAGTGTGTGCCTCGTGCTCGCGGTGATGGGGCCTTCGGGCAGCCTCGACATCGCGCGCGAAGGCACGGCTGCGCAACTGCTGATCGCCGCCGCGGAACGCCTCTCGCGGCGCTTCGGCTACATGGAAGGGGCGGCGGCCGCGCCGCTATGAGCGCCTTTCGCACGCGATATAAAAACGACCACGTGATGAGAACCACCCCATGAGCACGGCATCCACCGGACAAGCATTGCGCCAGATCGCCGATTTGCCCTGCCCGCGCGGCCTGCCGCTGCTGGGCAATCTGCTGCAGCTTTCGCCGCCGCGTCTGCATCTGATTCTCGAGCAATGGGCAGCCGAACTCGGCGCGCCCTACCGCTTCCAGGTCGGCGGCATCCCCATCACGATCTGGACCGATACCGAACTGATCCAGCAGATCATGCGCGAGCGCCCGCATCGCTTCCGCCGCTATCAGCCGATCGAAGCGGTATTCGAGGAGATGGGCTTCAACGGCCTTTTCTCGGCAGAAGGCGTTGCGTGGGAACCGCAGCGCAAGCTCGTGATGCAGGCGCTCTCGATACCGAACATCAGGGCGTTCTACCCCACGCTCGCCGATATCACGCAGCGTCTTCACACCCGCTGGCAACGCGCGGCCGAGCGCGGCGAAACCGTCGAGATGACCGACGACCTCAAGCGCTACACCGTGGACGTGACGAGCGCGCTCGCGTTCGGCGAAGATCCGCGCACGCTCGAGCGCGATCACGGCGTGATTCAGGAGCACCTGGAGCGCATCCTGCCGGGCGTGATGAGGCGCACCAATGCGCTCTTTCCGTACTGGCGATATGTCAAGCTGCCCGCGGACCGCAAGCTCGAGCGCTCGCTCGAGGAAGTGCACCGCTACGTCAACGCGATGATGGCGCGCGCCCGCGAGCGCATGCGCGACGAGCCCTCGGATGCGCCGCGCAATCTGCTCGAAGCGATGCTCGTGCAGCAGCAGGCGCCAGGGGGCGAGACGACCATCAGCGACGCGCAGATCCGCGCAAACGTGCTCACGCTCCTGATCGCGGGCGAAGACACGACCGCTGACTCCATCGCGTGGACGCTGCCCTACCTCGCCGCGGATCCGGCCTTGCAGCAGCATCTCGGCGACGAAGCCTCACGCGTACTCGGCAATTCGACGGTCTGCGCCGACTACGCCACATTGAAGGACCTCGATGTTTTCGAGGCGATCTGCATCGAAGCCACGCGTCTGCGCCCGGTAGCGTCCGTGCATTCGTTCGAGCCGCTGGAAGACGTGGTGGTGGACAACGTGGCGTTGCCCAAGGGCACGCGCATGTTCTTCGTCGCGCGTCCCGCCATGCTCGACGCGAAGCATTTCGCCGATCCGCAGCGTTACGATCCGAGGCGCTGGATGAAGCGCGGCGAACGCGAAGCCGATGACGGAAAAGCCCATGACGTGCGCGCGTATCTGCAGTTCGGCGCCGGGCCGCGCGTGTGTCCTGGCCGCCATCTCGCGACGGTGGAAATGCGCCTCGCACTCTCGATGCTGATGCAGTCGTTCACGATCGAACTGGCGATCGATCCCGAAAAGATTCAGGAAGTGCAGGCGTTTACGATGGTGCCGGATACGATGCCGGTGAAACTCAAGCCGCGCGAACGCGCTGCGGCTGCCTAAGCGTCAACGCCCGTCTTCGGGCGTGCCCACCGTGGAAGCATCGTCGGGCGCGCCATCGCTGCGCGCCTGTGCATCGCGCATCTTGGCAAGCGCCTTGGGCCCGAGGCCGAGCGACACGCCCAGCGCGAGCGCATCGAGCACCGCGAGATGCGCGATGCGCACCACGGCGGGCGCGTGCGCATCGCTCGCGGCGGGCACGCGCAGCAAAAGCGGAATATCCACCACCCACGCGAGACGAGAGCCCGCACTCGTGAGCGCGATGGTCGTCGCGCCGCGCTCCTTGGCGATCTGTATGCTCTCGTTCACTTCCACGCTACGTCCCGACTGCGAGATCGCGAACGCCACGTCGCCCGGTTCGAGCAGCGCCGCGTAAAGGCGCTGCAGATGTGCATCGGTGAACGCGCTCGCGGCGATGTCGAGCCGCAGCAGGCGCAGCGCCGCGTCTTGCGCAACGAGCCCAGAACCCGCGCCCACGCCGAAAAAGTACACGCGACGCGCGCTGGAAAGCGCCGCGACGGCAGCCTCGAACACGGCCGTATCGAGCGAAGCGCGCGCGTGGGTCACGCCCTGCACGACCGACTCCGTCACCTTGTCGAGCAGGGTGCCGACCTCGCCGGCCCACCCGGCGCCGCCTGCCTCGCCGCCCGTCATCTCCGTGGCGAGCGCGAAGGGCACGTTGCCCGCCGCGCTCTGCGCGAGCCGCATCTTGAAGTCGCGCAGGCCGTGCGCACCCACCGCGCGGCAAAAGCGGGTGACAGAGGGCTCGGACACGTCCGCGCGCAATGCGAGCTCGGTGATGCTCGCGCGCATGGCGAAATCGATGTCGGCAAGCACCATCTCCGCGACCTTGCGCTCGGCGGGACGCAGCGACTCCGCGACATTGCGGATGTGATGGATCAGGTTGGAGACCGGCAAGCTGTTTTTCCCGTGGAAGATACTAGGGTCTGCTCACATGAGGGGGCCCGCTATCCAGTTTCGATGCGTGCTTCCGCTTCAATCGAGCCGCTTGCCGCTTTCAGTATCGAACAGATGCAGGTGCGCGAAAGGCAAACCTAGCGTCATACGCTGGCCCGGCGAAACGTCCGGGCGCGCGCGCGTGGTGACGCACCATGTCGTCTCGCCTATTTTCCCGTACAAGTGGGTCTCCGCGCCAGTCGGCTCGATCACGTCGACGTTGAACGGCACGTCGCCGCCCGCCTCGATGTGCTCGGGCCGCACGCCGAGCGTCACGCGCGCACCCGCCTGGGCCTTGCCTTCCGGCAACGCGATACGCACGCCGTCTTCGAGCACGAGCGCCGTGCCGCGCGCGTCGCTCATCACCGTGCCCTCGGCGAAGTTCATCGAAGGCGAGCCGAGGAAGCTCGCCACGAACAGGTTGCCCGGTTTGTCGTAGAGGTCGAGCGGGCGGCCGATCTGTTCGATGCGCCCCGCGTTCATCACGACGATGCGGTCGGCCATCGTCATCGCCTCGATCTGGTCGTGCGTGACGTACACCACCGTGTTGCGCAGACGCTGGTGCAGCGCCTTGATCTCGGTGCGCATCTGCACGCGCAGCTTGGCGTCGAGGTTCGAAAGCGGCTCGTCGAACAGGAACAGCGCGGGCTCACGCACCACGGCGCGGCCCATGGCGACGCGCTGGCGCTGGCCGCCCGAGAGTGCGCGCGGCAGGCGCTCCAGGTAGCTCGACAGGTTGAGCATTTTCGCGGCGGCTTCGATGCGCGGCTTGAAGCCGTCCTCGCGCTCCTTGCGAATGCGCGGACCGAACGCGATGTTGTCGTACACCGAGAGGTGCGGGTAGAGCGCGTAGCTCTGGAACACCATCGAGATGTTGCGCTGCTGCGGCGGCAGCGCGTTCGCCCGCGTGCCGCCGATGGTGAGGTCGCCGCCGGAGATGTCTTCGAGGCCGGCGATCATGCGCATCACCGTCGTCTTGCCGCAACCCGAGGGGCCGACGAGCACGACGAATTCGCCGTCTTCGATGTCGAGGTCGACGCCGTGCACGACCTGGGTGTCGCCATAGCGCTTGTAGATGCCGTTCAGTTGTACCGCTGCCATGCTGTCCTCGTTTGCGTGAAGTCTTTTCAGGTCGCTCAGGTCAATTCGCCGCGTGCTCGCGTCAGAACGGATCGAGCGTCAGCTCGTTCGCCATCATCCGGTTGCCCGCCATGAGGCCCGCGTCCACGGGCAGCGCCACGCCCGTGATCACGCGCGCCTGCGGCGAGGCGAGAAACTGCACGGCGTCGGCGATATCTTCGGGTGTGGCCACGTCGCCGAGCGGATACCACTTGCTTAGTTCTTCGAAGATCTTCGGATGCTGCTCGACGCGCGCGCGCCACGCAGGCGTCTTCACCGTGCCGGGGCAAACGATGTTCGCGCGTATGCCGTGCGGACCCAGCTCCATGGCGAGCGCCTTCGTGTAGCTCACGAGGCCCGCCTTCGCCGCGCTGTACGCGGGGTGGCCGAGCGCCGAAAGACCGTTCACCGAGCCGATCAGCACGAGCGCGCCGCGCCGGCGCTCGATCATCGAGGCGCGCACGGCTTCGACCGTGTAGTAGGTCCCGTTCAGGTTCAGGTCGATGTCGCGCCGCCAGCTCGCGGCGTCGGTATGTGCGAGCGTCGTGCCGAGCGCGCCGCCCGCGTTCGCCACGGCCACGTCCACCGGGCCGCGCGCCGCCACGCCGCGCGCCACGGCTGCGGTCACGGCGGCCTGATCGCTCACGTCGGCGGCGAGCGTCTCGAGGCGCGCCGCGCCCGCTTCGCCGAATTCGGCCGCGAGCTGTTGCACGCCCGCCGCGTCTCGGTCGAGCGCGAGCACCGTGTCGCCCGCTTCCAGAAATCGCTTGCACAGCGCGCGGCCTATACCGCCGCTCGCGCCCGTCACCAGCACCACCCGGCTCATGTCGACTCTCCGTGCGGCCCGCCAGCCGTGCCGGAGAGCCTGAAAATTTCCTACATACGAATGACGGACAGTGGTCCGTATGCGGGTTTATACCGAGCGCGCCGCGCTGCTGCAGCGCATGAATTTGCCCTGTTTTACAGCATGTTATGCAAATTTCGGCGCGCAAAACAATATCGAGTTTACCAGGTGACAACGCTTTTTTCATCCTGTAGGATTTTTTCAAACAACGCAACCCAGCAGCCGGGTCAAGGCGGCGGCACTAGTGGAAAAAGCGCAGGAACAACCACCAAGGAGAAAGAGAATGTCGTTTCAGGCACGTGCAACCACCATGCTCGGCAAGCTCGCCGTCGCGCTAGCATTCGCCGGCATCACCGCCGCGGCGCACGCCGACACGGTCCGCGTGACCGTCGCCCACTACAGCGACGCCACCGCCCCGTACTTCGAGAAAATGGCCAAGCAGTTCGAGGCCGCCAATCCCGGCATCACGATCAAGATCGAAGACGTGAACTGGGACTCGCTGCAACAGAAGCTGCAAACGGACATCTCCGGCGGCGCGAACGCCGACCTCGCGATCATCGGCACGCGGTGGCTGCTCGACTTCGTGAAGGACGACATTGCCGAGCCGCTCGACCCGTACATGGACGCGAACTTCAAGGGCCGCTTCATCGGTCCGTTCCTGGCTCCGGGTCAAATCAACGGCAAGACGTACGGCCTGCCGATCGCCGCTTCGGCGCGCGCGCTGTACTACAACAAGGACATGCTCGCTTCGGTTGGCTATCCGCAAGGCCCGAAGACCTGGAACGACGTGATCGACGCTTCGAAGAAACTGAAGGCGAAGGGCATTGCGGGCTTCGGTCTGCAAGGCAAGGAAATCGAAACCGACGTGTACTTCTACTATGCGTTGTGGACCCACGGCGGCGAAGTGGTGGGCAAGGACGGCAAGGCGGCATTCAACTCGCCGGCTGGCGTGAAGGCCGCGACGCTCTACAAGAGCATGATCGACGAAGGTCTCACGCAGCCGGGCGTGACGGGCTACAGCCGTGAAGACGTGCAGAACCTCTTCAAGCAGGGCCGCGTGGCAATGATGATCTCGGCGCCGTTCCTCGCCAAGCAGTTGCAGAAGGAAGCACCGAACATCAAGTACGGCATCGACCCGATCCCGGTCGCCACGACGCCCGCCACCTACGCGGTGACCGACTCGATCATGATGTTCAAGAACTCCAAGGTGAAGAAGAGCGCCTGGAAGTTCCTGGACTTCCTGTTCACGAAGGAACCACGCGTGCAGTTCACGAGCACCGAAGGCTTCCTTCCGACCACCAAGGCTGAAGCGAGCGACCCGGCTTTCCAGAATCCGGACACGCAAGCCTTCATCGCGCTGCTGCCGCATGCGAAGTTCGCGCCGACCGTGACGGGCTGGGAAGACACTGCCAAGGCCGTGACCAACGCGATGCAGTCGGTCTACCTCGGCAAGGCCAAGCCCGCCGATGCGCTGAACCAGGCGGCCACCGAAGCGAACAAGTCGCTCGGCAAGTAAGTCTGGCAACCAGGCCTTAACGGCAACCCCGGCGCGCGCCCGAACTTTCCGGCGCGCGCCGGAGCGCCTCAGAACCGACGTTTCGAAGCACTGACGATTCGACATGACTACGGGTCCCCTGAAGCCCTCGCCCGCCACAGCACCGGCCGGCGATGCCCCCGACCGATCACGCGCACGAACCCGCATGAGCCGACTTCCCCGCGCCGTTTCCGCGCCCCGCGCGCCCTGGCTCCTGATCGTGCCGAGTCTCGTGCTCGCGCTCTTCATCATCAGCTATCCGATCTTCAACATCGTGTATCAGTCGCTGCACGATGTGTCGCGCTTCGGGCAGATTCGCGACTTCAGCGGCCTGCAGAACTTCTATAACGTGTTCGGCGACCCGGTGTTCATGAGCGCCCTGAGGAACACGCTGATCTGGACATTCTTCGTCGTGGTGGGGACGGTCGGGATTTCCGTGCCGGTCGCGCTCGTGCTCAATCAGGACTTTTACGGCCGCGGCATTGCGCGCACGATCGTCATGCTGCCGTGGTCCGTCTCGCTCACGATGACGGCCGTGGTCTGGCGCTGGGCGTTCAACGACGACTACGGCATGGTCAACGTCACGCTGCAGCGCCTCGGCCTCGTTTCCGGGCCGATCCACTGGCTCGCGACGCCCGAGTATGCGTTCCCTGTCGAGATCTGCGTGGGCATACTCGTCTCGATCCCCTTCACGACCACGATCCTGCTGGGCGGCCTTTCCTCGGTGCCGGGCGATATCTACGAAGCCGCGCGCATCGACGGCGCAAGCGCCTGGCAGCAGTTCCGCCAGCTCACGCTTCCGCTGCTCAAGCCGTTCATCAACATGGCGGTCCTGCTGAACGTAATCTACGTGTTCAACTCGTTCCCGATCATCTGGGTGATGACCCAAGGCGGCCCCGACGACAGCACACATATTCTCGTCACGTACCTTTACGAACTCGGCTTCCGGTTAGGACGACCTGGCGAAGCTGCCGCCGTCTCGCTCATCATGCTCGTCATCCTGTTCGCCTTCTCGGTGGTCTACCTGCGCCTGCAGGCAAAACGCGGCAGCGCCGAAGGAGACCTGGCATGAACCGCAAGCTCAAACGCTCGATCTGGTGCTGGCTCGCGCTCTCGCCGCTCGTCGTGGCCGTGCTGTTCCCGTTCGCGGTGATGTTCTTCACCTCGTTCAAGCCGGCTTCGGAAGTGTTCGTGTTCCCGGCGCGCTGGCTGCCCATGCAGTGGCGCTGGCAAAACTACGTCGACATGTGGCAGGCCGCCAACTTCGGCGTCGCGCTGCGCAACAGCATCGTGGTGAGCTGTCTTTCTACCGCGCTCGCGCTCGCCGTGAGCCTGCCGGCCGCTTATGCGCTCGCGCGCTTTCCGTTCCGCGGGCGCGGCCTGTACCGCCAGTTCCTGCTCGTCACGCAGATGCTCTCGCCCATCCTGCTCGTGGTCGGCCTGTTCCGGCTCGCCGCGTTGATTCCGTACGGCGACGGCAATCTCGTCGATTCGAAGATCGGCGTGATCGTCTCTTATGCGGCGTTCAATATCGCGTTCGCCGTGTGGATGCTGTCGTCGTATTTCCAGACCGTGCCGCGCGATCTCGAAGAATCGGCGTGGCTCGAAGGCTGCAGCCGCACGGGCGCCGTGTTCCGCGTGTTCCTGCCGCTCGCGGTGCCGGCCGTGGTGGTCACGGCGATCTTCACGTTCATCAGCGCGTGGAATGAGTTCGCCGTGGTCTACACGCTGATCCGCTCGCCCGAGAACAAGACGCTCACGGTGCAGGTCACCGACATGGTGGCCGGCAAGTACACCGTCGAGTGGCAACTCGTCATGGCGGCAACGCTCGCGGCCACGCTGCCCGTGTCCGTGGTGTTCGCCTGGCTGCAGCGCTACATGGTGAAGGGGCTCGCGCTAGGCGCCGTGAAGTAACAGGGAGTCTCGCGCCTACTTGCCCAGTTCATGGCCGATCACGCCGCCGGCCACGGCACCGCCCACGGTGCCGACCGCGCTGCCGTTGGTGGCCCGGTTGCCGATATAGCCACCCGCGGCGGCGCCGCCCAGCGTGCAGGCTCCCGTGCCCGCTGCGGTGAGCACGACGGTGATGACGAGTGAGGCGCGCGCGGCGCTTAAGCGTCGTAGCCAGTTCATCGCCGATTCTCCTGATCGATGGTCCTGGCTTTCATGCCAGCAAGCATCGTGCCGCGCCGGCCTTCAGCCGTGATGCAGATGCAGCAGGATCAGCGTGAGCGTGACGAGCGAACCGAGCGTGGAATGCAAAATGGTGCGCGAAGTCACGTGCGCCTCGCGCCGGTAGTACTCGGCGAGCATGAACGGGCCGGTGCCCGTGGGCAGCGCCGCGAGCAACACCGCGATTTCCACGAGCGGGTCAGGCAGCCCGAATACGCGATCGGCCAGCCACCACGTGAGCAGCGGCTGCGCGACGAGCTTGCAGAGCGTGAGCCACCACGACGACTCGCGCGACGCTTCGCCGCTCGCGCGGCGTTCGGCGAGAAAGAGCCCGAGGCTCACGAGCGCGCACGGGCTCGCCGCGCCGCCCAGCAGCTTGAGGAACGTTTCCTCGCTGGCAGGCAGCGTGACATGCGTGGCCGAAACGACCGCCCCCAGCGCCGGCGCAACCAGCAGCGGATTGCGCAGAAGCGAGCGCACGACCTTGATGGCGAGCCGGTGCGGACGCCGCTCGCTTTGCAGTCCCGTTTCGATCAGCACGATGGCGATGGCGAACAGCACACAGACCACGAGGATCGTCGCGATGGTCGTGGGCGTGAGGCTCGGCGGCCCGAAGGCGATCATGCCCAGCGGGAAGCCCACGTAGCCGGTATTCGGATATGCGGCAGCAAGCCCGTCGATGCTCGCATCCGCAAGCGGGCGGCCGAGGAATACGCGCGCCCCCACGACGGCGACGAATACGGCAAGTCCCGCAAGTCCGAATGCCGCAACGAACGCCGGCTGATATAGCTCGTGCCACGTTGCGTGCGCAAGGATATCGAAGAGCAGCGCGGGAAGCGCGAGCCACACGACGAAGCGGTTCAGCTCGGAAGCCGCGGCGGGGCCGAGGACATTCGTGCGACGGCAGGCGAAGCCCGCGAAAATGAGGCCGAAAACCGGCAGGAGAATGGAAACGGCAGAAAGCATCGGGATTCGTGAATGCAAAGCGCGCGGGAGTGCCGCGCGCCAGGGTGAAACGGAAGACGAACCGTTTCGCTAATCCATCGCCGCGTGACTCGTGTCGACGGTGGCGGCGCTCGGGCCGGTGCGGATCAGAAAGAGCAGCGGAATCACGAGCAGCGTCGCCACGAACATCATCTTGAAGTCGTTCAGATACGCGATCATCTGGGCTTGCTGCGTGATCGACTGGTTGAGCAAGGCGAGATCGTACCGCGAACCGCTTTCGAGCATCTGCTGAACCGCAGGATTGAACGGGGTGATGTTCGCGGCGAGGTCCGAGTGCGCGACCTGCGCGCCGCGCGTGACGAAAGTCTGCACGATCGAAATGCCGATACTGCTGCCGATGTTGCGCATGAGGCTATAGGTGGCCGTGCCATCCGCGCGCAGTTGCGGTGTCAGCGTCGAGAACGTCAGCGCGGAAAGCGGCACGAACACGAAGCCGAGGCCAAAGCCCTGCACCACGCCCGGCCACACGATATCCGAGGGCGACAGCACGAGCGTGTACTGCATCATCTGCCAGAGCGCGTACGCGGAGACCACGAAACCGAACAGCAGCATGATGCGCGCGTCCACGCGTTTCAATATGCGTCCCGCTATCAGCATGGCGATCATGGTGCCCGCGCCGCTCGGCGCAGTCACGAGCCCGGTGGTGGCGACCGGATAGCCCATGAGGTTCTGCAGCATGGGCGGCAGCAGCGCGCGCGTGGCGTAGAGCACCGCGCCGATCACGAAGATGAAGAGCGTGCCCGTGGCGAAGTTGCGGTCCTTGAGCAACTGATAGCGAAAGAACGTGCCGGGCCCCGACGTGGCCGTATGCACGACGAAGAACGCAAAGGCAATGATCGCCACCAGCGCTTCGATGCGGATCTCCAGCGAGCCGAACCAGTCGAGCTGCTCGCCGCGGTCGAGCAAGGCCTGCAGCGCGCCGATGGCGAGCGCGAGCGTGGCGAAGCCGAACACGTCGAAGCGCTGCGTGCGGCCGGGCACGCGGGCGGGCATGAAGGTCGAGACGCCGAAGAACGCAAACAGGCCGACCGGCACGTTGATGAAGAACACCCAGCGCCAGTTGTAGCTGTCCGTGAGCCAGCCGCCCAGCGTCGGCCCGAGCACGGGGCCGACCATCACGCCCATGCCCCACACGGCCATGGCCTGCCCCTGGCGCTCGCGCGGATTGATGTCGAGAAGAATGGACTGCGAGAGCGGCACGAGCGACGCGCCGAACACGCCCTGCAGCAACCGGGAAGCGACGATCTCGCCGAGCGTTTCGGAAAGCCCGCACAGCGCCGAGGCCACGGTGAAGCCCGCAATCGCCACGCCAAGCAGCCGCTTGACGCCGTAGCGGTCGGCGAGCCAGCCCGTGAGCGGCGTGGCAATGGCGGCTGCGACGATATACGAGGTGAGCACCCAGGTGATCTCGTCCTGGGAGGCAGACAGCGTGCCCTGCATGTGCGGCAGCGCGACATTGGCGATCGTGCTGTCCAGCGTCTGCATCAGCGTGGCGAGCATGATCGAGAGCGTGATCATGCCGCGATTGAGCGGGGCTTCCTTGACCGGCTCCGCCCGATGCTGCGCGGCGGAGCCGTCCTGCATGACTGCGGTCATCGTGCGGTTGACTTGCGGCTATCTTGATTGGGGGGCGGAGCGCTTCAAATTAATAAGCCTGCTTATTATACGACTCGCGCGTGCCGACGCAATCGGTATCGCCGGGAAGAGGACGCTCGTGAGAAGGCGCAAGCCGCACGCCCGTATAATCGCGCGATGACTACCGACCTCGAAAAGCGCTTTGGCTTCCTGGTCGTCGACGTGGGCCGGCTCTATGGCAAACGTTACGACGAGCTTGCGAAGTCGTCGCTCGAACTCACGCGTGCGCAGTGCCGCATGATCGCGTACCTCGCGCACTACGGCGACATGAACCAGGCGCGCCTCGCCGAACTGCTGGAAGTGGCGCCCATTTCCGCGGGGCGGCTGCTCGAGCGCATGGAAGAAGGCGGCTGGGTCGTGCGCACGCCCAACCCTGACGACCGCCGCGAATTGCTGGTGAGCCTGACGCCCAGGGCGGCAGGCGTGCTCACGGGCGCACGCCGCGTGGGCGACGAAGTCCAGGCGGAAGCCCTGGCGGGCTTCACGCCTGAAGAAGCCGAGCAGTTCGGCACGATGCTTCAGCGCGTGCGCGCCAATCTCGGCGCGCTGGTGGAACGGTAGCCCGCAGCGCTAACTGGCGTCAGCGCAGCCGCACGAGCGTGGACTTGAGTTCCGTGTACTTCTCGAGCGCGTGCAAAGACTTGTCGCGGCCGTTGCCGGATTCCTTGAAGCCGCCGAACGGGAAGTTCATGTCCCCGCCTTCGTCGTAGCAGTTCACCCAGACAGTGCCCGCGCGCAGCCTGCGCGAAATTTCATGCGCGTGCGTGAGGTTCGCGGTCCAGACGGCCGCCGCGAGCCCATAGTCACTGTCGTTGGCAATGCGCACCGCTTCGTCGATCGTGCTGAACGTGATGACCGACAGTACCGGCCCGAAGATTTCCTCGCGCGCGATCTTCGTGTCGTGATGCGTATCGAACACCGTGGGCTCCACGTAGAAGCCGCCACCCTCGGCATTCACGCGTTCGCCGCCGGTCAGCAGCTTCGAATCCTTGCGGCCGGCCTCGATATAGCTCAGCACCCGCTCCAGCTGAATCTTGTCGATGATCGCGCCCATCGACACCTCCGGATCGAGAGGATTGCCAGGCTTATAAGCCTTCGCGGCCTCGACGAGCTTCGCAAGGAATACGTCCTTGATCTCGTGATGCACGAGCAGACGCGAGCCCGCCGTACACATTTCACCCATGTTGTAGAAGATCGCACCCGCCGCAGCATGCGCCGCGCGGTCGAGATCCGGGCAGTCGTGCAGCACGATGTTGGGCGACTTGCCGCCCAGCTCGAGCCACACGCGTTTGAGGTTCGACTGGCCCGCGTACTGCATGATCTGCTTGCCCACGTTCGTCGAGCCCGTGAACGCAATGCAGTCCACGTCGCGATGCAAGCCGAGCAGCTTGCCGGGTTCCCCGCCACCGGGCAACACGTTGAATACGCCCGCCGGAATGCCGGCCTCGTGGGCGAGTTGCGCCATGCGAATGGCCGTAAGCGGCGACTTCTCCGAAGGCTTGAGCACAACGCTGTTGCCCGCCGCGAGTGCGGGCCCGAACTTCCACGAGGCCATCAGGATCGGGAAATTCCACGGCACGACGGCGGCTACGACGCCAATGGGCTCTCGCGTGACGAGGCCCACGAGATGATGATCGGCGGGCACGACTTCGCCGCCCACCTTGTCGATGGCTTCCGCGAACCATTCCACGCAATAAGCTGCGCCCGGCACGTCCACGGTCGTCGTGTCGCCAATGGGCTTGCCTGCGTCGAGCGTTTCGAGCAGCGCGAGTTCGTCGAGATGCTCGCGCATGAGCGCGGCCCAGCGCAGCAGAACGGCCTTGCGCGCACGCGGATTCAGGCCGGCCCAAACCCCTTCGTCGAACACGCGGCGAGCGGCGCCCACCGCGGCATCGACATCGGCTGCGCCGCAATCGGCCACGCTGGCGAGCACGCGGCCGTCGATCGGGCTCACGCAATCGAACGTGCGGCCCGAATACGCGTCGCGATACGCGCCGTCGATGAATGCGCGGCCTTCGATCGAAAGCGTCGCGGCCTTGTCCTGCCAGTAAGTGAAAGTTTTCTTTTCCATCAGGATGCCTCAATGATTTGCGATCCACCTTGCACGCCGCAGTGCAGCGTCACAGGTGAAACGGGTTCGCGCGATCAGGGAGTCAGAAGGTGGGCGGCGAATTGGCCGACACCACTTCGCAGACTTCGTTCGCGCTGGGATTGCGAAACCGGTGCGGGAAGCGGCTTTCGAAATAGTAGCTGTCTCCGGGGTCGAGCAGCCAGGTCGTGCCGTCTACGGTCAGCTCGAGTTGTCCGGCGACCACCACGCCGCCTTCGTGCCCCGCGTGCACCAGCATTTCAGGGCCGGTATCGGCAAGCGGCTGATAGACCTCGCGCATGATGCCCATGTTGCGATCTTTCACATTCGCGCCGGCCAGATAGAACTCGATCGACGCGTTGCCGAGATTCGGCATTTCGCCGCGCCGCGACACGACTTCTGTCCCTTCGGTCAGGTCGAAGGTGAAGAATTCGGCGAGGCTCATCGGAATGCATTCGAGCAGCTTCTTGAGCGATCCCACAGAGGGACTGACGCGACTTTGCTCGATCAGCGAGATCGCGCCATTGGTCACGCCTGCGCGCTTGGCGAGCTCGCGCTGCGACAAACCGTAGCGTTTGCGGACATAACGTAGACGCGTGGCGACTTCGGATGACACAGAGGCGGACTCGGACACGATGAAGGACCGTTGGCAGTGAACGCGCGTGGACAGGACGCGGTGGACGTGTTGAATATTCTAATCAGTTTGCTTTATTTTGCGTCAGTACAAACCCCTGTAAGTTATTCGAAATATAAGTGCAGGAGCCGATATTTCGCATAGCGTGCTATTTCAAAGGGCTCTCGGGGAAAGTGCTGACATCAAAAACTTGAAAAAATAATTGACGCCCTTTTTGACTCGTATATGCTGAACTACAGGTCGAGCACAACATCGTTTCTGCCGCATTGCAACGCAAAAAGCGCGTTTTATGCGAGAAACATAGCGAGTCGACTGAGTTTGGAAAGCAATACATCGATGTCGTTCAATGTTTAATGCATTACTCAAATTGGCGACCTTGAATGCTTGAACCAGACGTCTTTTTCAACGCAACCAGTCGAGTGTTATTGTGAGAGTCCGTGGCCCTCTGGTGAGGTGGGATCGTAGTCATGCGAGGTGTCTTCGCAGTGACTGCACCGCCATCGCCGACGGCAGTAGCGGCAGGCTTGCCTCTCGCCTGTTCCTGTCCGTCTTCACGATCCTTTCCCGCCGCTCTGTGCGGCGTCACAACTCGGTCTCCGCACGCGCCTTCATTGCCGTCCACACGGACGAAGTCGCGTCGCTTCTGCCCTAGCGCCTCTCCCTCCCGCGCCGTTCGTTTTCTTCGCCGTCGTTGGTTCGCGAAGTGTCCTGTTGCGCCTTCGCGATATGGCTGCGCACGCCTGAACACCGTCGCGCCTCACAACGGCAAGAAACGAACCGCCTACATGATCTCCACGCGCAGCGCCATCCGTTAGCGCCGCTGCACGGAGCACACAGGGTTTGTAGTTTTGCCTCCAGCAAGGCTGCAAGGTCATGTCACGCCCGTCGCGTTGATACATCGCACACGGGCAAGCAAGCGAATCATTAGTCATGCGAACCAGACCAGTAGTTGGCGTTACGGCCGACCGCACGATGATGGGACCGCACGCGTCACATGTTGCCGGTGAGAAGTACATCGCCGCGGCTGTGGATGGAGCAGGCGCGCTCGCATTCGTGCTGCCCGCCCTGGGCGAGCGGCAGGCTGCGGCCGACATTCTCGAAGCCGTGGACGGACTGCTTTTCACGGGCAGCTATTCGAACGTCGAGCCGCATCGTTATGGCGGCGCGGCGAGCGAGAGCGGCACGCTGCACGACCCCGCTCGCGACGCCACCACGCTGCCGCTCATGCGCGCCGCGATCGAGGCGGGCGTGCCGGTGCTCGCCATTTGCCGCGGCTTCCAGGAGATGAACGTGGTGTTCGGCGGCACGCTGCATCAGCAGGTGCACAACGTTGCACGCTACGACGACCATCGCGAGAACAAGGACGATCCGCTCGACACGCAATACGGTCCGGCGCACGCGTTGAAGCTCGTGGAAGGCGGTGTGCTGCAACAGCTTGCGGGCGGCGCACGCGAAGCCCGCGTGAATTCGCTGCACGGTCAGGGCATCGAACGGCTGGGCGCGGGCCTCGTAGCTGAAGGCTTCGCACCCGACGGCCTCATCGAAGCCGTGAGCGTCGCGAACGCACCGGGCTTCGCACTCGGCGTGCAGTGGCACCCCGAATGGAGGTATGCGGAGGATGCATTGTCCACCGCCATCTTCCGCACGTTCGGCGAAGCCTGCCGCAACCACATGCTGGCCCGAATACCGGGCGGGGCCGGACACGACGTGGCGCATGCCCCGCACGCCGCCCACGCCTGATGCCGGCCCTTACAGAACAGAGAGAAAGATCATGCATGAAATCGACGAATTCCTGAAAAAGCATCACATCACCGAAATCGAAGCCATCATCCCCGACATGGCGGGCATTGCGCGCGGCAAGATCATTCCGCGCAGCAAGTTCGAATCGGGCGAGGCGATGCGCCTGCCGCAAGCCGTGATGATCCAGACCGTGACGGGCGACTACCCCGAAGACGGCAGCCTCACCGGCGTGACCGACCCCGACATGGTGTGCGTGCCCGATCCCTCGACGATCCGCATCATTCCATGGGCCGTCGATCCCACCGCACAGGTGATTCACGACTGCGTGCATTTCGACGGCACGCCTGTCGAAATCTCGCCGCGCCGCGTGCTGCGCCGCGTCCTCGACCTGTATGCCGCGAAGGGCTGGAAGCCGGTGATCGCGCCGGAACTCGAGTTCTATCTCGTCGATATGAACAAGGATCCGGATATTCCGCTCGCGCCGCCCATCGGCCGTACGGGCCGTCCGGAAACGGGCCGCCAGGCGTATTCGATCGAAGCGGTGAACGAGTTCGATCCGCTGTTCGAAGACATCTACGAGTACTGCGATATTCAGGACCTCGAAGTCGATACGCTGATTCACGAAGTGGGCGCGGCGCAGATGGAAATCAACTTCCTGCACGGCGATCCGCTCAATCTCGCCGACCGCGTGTTTCTCTTCAAGCGCACGGTGCGCGAGGCGGCGCTGCGCCACCACATGTACGCCACCTTCATGGCGAAGCCCATGGAGAACGAGCCGGGCTCGGCCATGCACATCCATCAGAGCCTCGTCTCGGCGGAAAGTGGCCAGAACCTCTTCACGGGCTCCGACGGCAAGCCGACGGACATGTTCTACGCGTATATCGCGGGACAGCAGAAGTACACACCCGCGCTGATGCCGATCTTCGCGCCGTACATCAACTCGTATCGTCGCCTTTCGCGCTTCATGGCAGCGCCGATCAACGTGGCATGGGGCTACGACAACCGCACGGTGGGCTTCCGCGTGCCGTACTCGTCGCCGGCCGCGCGCCGTGTGGAAAACCGCATTCCCGGCGTGGACACCAATCCGTACCTCGCGATCGCCGCGACTCTCGCCGCCGGCTACCTCGGCATGACGCAGCACCTCAAGCCCACGGAACCGCTCGTGAGTGACGGCTATTCGCTGCCCTACCAGTTGCCCCGCAACCTGGAAGAAGGCCTCACGTTGATGAGCGCAAGCGAACCGCTCATGGGCATCCTCGGCGAGAAGTTCGTGCGCGCCTACCTCGCGCTCAAGGAAACCGAATACGAAGCCTATTTCCGCGTGATCAGTTCATGGGAACGCAAGCACCTGCTGCTGCACGTGTAAGCGAAAGGAGACACAGCAATGAGCTATCGAATCGACGCCCCCGCCAGCGCGCTGCAGGAAGTGCCGACGACGCTACGCGCGCAATCCAGCCGGACGGCGCGCTCGACGAGCGAGTACCGCGCGCTCGACGCCGCGCATCACATTCATCCGTTTTCGGACATGGGCTCGCTCAACCAGACGGGCAGCCGCGTGATCGTGAAAGCGAAAGGCGTGTACCTGTGGGACTCGGAAGGCAACCAGATCATCGACGGCATGGCCGGGCTCTGGTGCGTGAACGTGGGCTATGGCCGCAAGGAACTGGCCGACGCCGCCTATGAGCAGATGCAGGAACTGCCGTTCTACAACACGTTCTTCAAGACCACGCACCCGCCCGTCATCGAATTGTCGGCGCTGCTCGCGCAGCTTTCGCCCGAGCCGTTCAACCACTTCTTCTATTGCAACAGCGGCTCCGAAGGCAACGACACGGTGCTGCGCATCGTGCATCAGTACTGGCTCACGCAAGGCAAGCCCTCGAAGAAGGTCGTCATCTCGCGCCGGAATGCGTATCACGGCTCGACGATTGCGGGCGGTACGCTGGGCGGCATGGGCTACATGCACGAGCAGATGCCCTCGAAGGTCGAGAATGTCGTGCACATCGACCAGCCGTACTTCTATGGCGAAGCGCAAGGCAACCTGTCGCCCGAGGAATTCGGCCTCGCGCGTGCGCAGCAGCTCGAAGCGAAGATTCTCGAAGTGGGCGCGGAGAACGTGGCCGCCTTCATCGGCGAGCCGTTCCAGGGCGCGGGCGGCGTGATCTTCCCGCCCTCGACCTACTGGCCGGAAATCCAGCGCATCTGCCGCAAGTACGACATCCTGCTCTGCGCCGACGAAGTGATCGGCGGCTTCGGCCGCACCGGCGAATGGTTCGCGCATCAGCACTTCGGCTTCGAGCCCGACCTCATCACGATGGCCAAGGGCCTCACGAGCGGCTATGTGCCGATGGGCGCAGTGGGCATTCACGACCGCATTGCGAAGGCGCTCATCGAGAACGGCGAGTTCAATCATGGCCTTACGTACTCGGGGCATCCGGTCGCCGCCGCCGTGGCCGTGGCGAACCTCAAGCTGCTGCGCGACGAAGGCATCGTCACGCGCGTGAAGAACGATACCGGCCCGTACTTCCAGCAACGCCTGCGCGAAACGTTCGCCAATCATCCGATCATCGGCGACATCTCGGGCGCGGGTCTCGTGGCGGGCCTGCAGCTCGCCGAAGATCCGAAGGCGCGCAAGCGCTTCGCGAATGGCGGCGAGGTGGGCACGCTGTGCCGCGACTTCTGCTTCAACGGCAATCTCATCATGCGCGCCACGGGCGACCGCATGCTGCTCTCGCCGCCGCTCGTCGTCACGCGCGGCGAGATCGATGAAATCGTGTCGAAGGCGAAGAAGGCCATCGACGCAACTGCGCAACAACTGGGTCTCTCTTAACGCGGCTTGTCCACGGCGGGCGGCGCAACGGGGTGCTGGGCCTCCCGCCGATCTTCATCTTCAGGGGAAAGCAACATGAGTGTTAGTCATCTTCGTCATGCGGTCGCGATCGCGGCCCTCGCAGCGTGTGCCGGCCTCACGGCCATTCCCAGCGAGCCAGCGCACGCGGCCGACGGCGATCTGAACGTCTACAACTGGTCCGACTACATTGCGAAAGACACGATCCCGAACTTCGAAAAAGAAGCGGGCATCAAGGTCAAGTACGATAACTATGATAGCGACGACACGCTCCAGGCCAAGCTGCTGGCCGGCAGCTCGGGCTACGACATCGTCGTGCCCACGTCGAATTACATGGCCAAGCAGATTCAGGCCGGCGTCTACCAGAAGCTCGACAAGTCGAAGATCCCCAACCTCGCGAACCTCGATCCCGTGCTCATGCACATGATCGCCGACGCCGACCCGGGCAATCAGTACGGCGTGCCCTGGGCGTTCGGCACCGACGGCATCGGCTACAACAGGCAGGCCGTGGAAAAGGCGCTCGGGCCGAACGCGCCGGTCGACAGCTGGGCACTCGTGTTCGATCCGCAAAATCTCTCGAAGCTCAAGGGCTGCGGCGTGTCGTTCCTCGACCAGGCCGTGGACGTGTTCGCCGCGACGCTGCAATACATGCACAAGGACCCCAACAGCACGAACCCCGCGGATTATCAGGCCGCATTCGAAGTGCTGAAGAAAGTCCGCCCGTACATCACGCAGTTCAATTCATCAGGCTATATCAACGATCTCGTGAACAACGATATCTGCGTTGCCGTGGCTTGGTCGGGCGACGTCGGCATCGCGCACCGCCGCGCCGAGGAAGCCAAGCGCTCGTACGACGTCAAGTTCTCGAACGTGAAGGAAGGCGGTCTGCTGTGGTTCGACGTGATGGTCATACCCAAGGACGCACCGCACCCCGAAAACGCGATGAAGTGGATCAACTACATCTCCGATCCGAAGGTCAACGCGCAGATCACCAACGAAGTGTTCTACCCGACGGCGAACAAGGCCGCGCGCCAGTTCGTCACGCCCGCAGTCGCTCAGGACGCGACGGTGTACCCGTCGGAAGACGTGCTCAGGAAGATGACGCTGATGAAGCCGATGCCGGCCGACATCCTGCGCCTCGAGAACCGTCTGTGGGCCCAGTTGAAGACCGGCCACTGACACGCTGATTCCCCCTGAAGGAAACAAGAAGGAGACGACGCGGAAGAGGGATCGCTCGACCCCTCTCCGCCTGAAGTGCGCAATTCCGAAGTCAGGCCGCGCAGCGCCGCCCCCCGTTATTGACGACGCGCGCGAGCCTTTCCCGAGCTCCGTTCGCAGTACTAATCCCGAGTCGCGTCAGCGCCCCGTGCGGGCCGGCTCGCGCCTGAAAAACGTGTACTGCGATCAGAAAGGAACCAAGGTCACATCATGAATTCGACGTCCAAAGTCAACGCCCCAGAAGCTTCGCGCGCCAACGCGACCCCGGCAAGGAACGATGCGTTCGTGCGTATCGAAAACGTCGTCAAGAAGTTCGGCGACAGCACCGCCGTGGACAACGTGAACCTGAACATCGCCAAGAACGAGCTTTTTGCGCTGCTCGGCAGCTCGGGCTGCGGCAAATCCACCCTGCTGCGCATGCTCGCGGGCCTCGAAACGGCCACCTCGGGCCGCATCTTCGTCGATGGCGAAGACCTCGCGTCGCTGCCGCCGTACCGCCGCCCCGTCAACATGATGTTCCAGTCGTATGCGCTCTTCCCGCACATGAGCGTGGAGTCGAACGTCGCGTTTGGCCTCAAACAGGAAGGGGTGCCGAAGAACGAAATTCGCGAGCGTGTGGCCGACGCCCTCAATCTCGTGCAGATGGGCCGTTACGCGAAGCGCAAACCCCATCAGCTTTCCGGCGGGCAGCAGCAGCGCGTGGCGCTTGCGCGCTCGCTCGTGAAGCGCCCCAAGCTCCTGCTGCTCGACGAGCCGATGTCGGCGCTCGACAAGAAGATCCGCCAGAAGACCCAGCTCGAACTCGTGAACATCATCGAGAAAGTCGATGTCACCTGTGTGATGGTCACGCACGATCAGGAAGAGGCGATGACGATGGCCAACCGCCTCGCCGTGATGAGCGAAGGCCGCATCGTGCAGATCGGCTCACCCGGCGAAGTCTATGAGTTCCCCAACAGCCGCTTCTCGGCCGAGTTCATCGGCTCGACCAACCTGTTCGAAGGCAAGGTCGTCGAGGACGAGCCCGATCACATCTTCGTGGAAAGCGAAGACCTCGAAACGCGCATGTACGTGAGCCACGGCGTCAGCGGACCGCTCGGCATGCCCGTGGGCATCTCGGTGCGGCCGGAGCGCGTGCGCGTGACGCGCGAGAAGCCAGGCACGCCCCACAACTGGGCGCGCGGCGTGGTCACGGATGTCGCCTACATGGGTAGCTATTCGCTTTATCACGTGCGCCTGCCGGGCGGCAAGGTGGTCGTCTCGAACCTCTCCAGCTCGCACCTCATGAACGAGGGTGCGCCCGCCTGGAACGACGATGTCTACGTGTCCTGGTCGCCGGCCAGCGGCGTCGTGCTCACGCAGTAAGGAGGCCTGAATCATGAGTACCACTATTCCCGCCACGCCCGGCTCAGGCCGGGCAGCCGCAGATGCTCGCCGGGGCGCGCTCGCGCGCTTCTTCTCGCGCTTCGTGCCCTCGGGCCGCACCGCCGTGATCGGCGTGCCGTTCATCTGGCTCACGCTGTTCTTCGCGCTGCCCTTCGTACTCGTGCTGAAGATCAGCTTCGCCGACCAGGTGATGGGCATTCCGCCCTACTCGAATTTGGTCGAGATGAAGGACGGCATGGTGCACTTCGCGCTGCAGCTCGGGCACTACGCGTTCCTGCTGCAGGACAGCCTCTACATCGCCACCTACATCAGCTCGCTGAAGATGGCGGCGGTCTCGACGATCTTTTGCCTGCTGATCGGCTACCCGGTCGCCTATTACATCGCGCGCTCGAATCCGGCCACACGCAACCTGCTCATGATGGGCGTGATGCTGCCGTTCTGGACCTCGTTCCTGATCCGCGTCTACGCGTGGATCGGCATTCTCAAGGACGACGGCCTGCTCAATCACGCGCTCATCGGCATCGGCCTGATCCATTCGCCGCTGCGGCTCTATCACAGCGACGCGGGCGTCTATATCGGCATGGTCTATTCGTACCTGCCGTTCATGGTGATGCCGCTCTACGCGCACCTCGTGAAGATGGATCTCACGCTGCTCGAAGCCGCCTACGACCTGGGCGCGAAGCCCTGGGTGGCGTTCACGCAGATCACCCTGCCGCTGTCGAAGAACGGAATCATCGCGGGCAGCCTGCTCGTGTTCATTCCGGCGGTGGGCGAGTACGTGATTCCCGAACTGCTCGGCGGCGCCGACACGCTCATGATCGGCCGCGTGATGTGGGACGAGTTCTTCAACAACATGGACTGGCCGATGGCGTCCGCCGTCACCGTGGCGATGGTGCTGCTGCTGCTCGTGCCGATGGCGATCTTTCAGTACTACCAGGTCAAGGAACTGGAGGAAGGCAAATGATCAAGCCCAACCGTACGCTCTCCACCGGCGTGCTCACGCTCGGTTTCCTGTTCCTCTATATCCCGATCATCAGCCTCGTCGTCTACTCGTTCAACGAGTCGAAGCTGGTCACGGTATGGTCCGGCTTCTCGCTCAAGTGGTATGCGGCGCTCCTGCAGGACGAAGAGTTGCTGAGCGCCGCATGGCTTTCGCTGAAGATCGGCCTCATGACCGCGTTCGCCTCGGTCGTGATCGGCACGTGGGCCGGCTTCGTGCTCGCGCGCATGGGGCGGTTTCGCGGCTTCACGCTCTACACGGGCATGATCAACGCGCCGCTCGTGATTCCCGAGGTCATTCAGGGCATCTCGCTGCTGTTGCTTTTCGTCGCGCTCGAACAAATGCTCGGCTGGCCGAAAGGCCGCGGCATCGTGACGATCTGGATCGGCCACGTGATGCTGTGCGTGTCCTATGTCGCGATCATCGTGCAGTCGCGTGTGAAGGAGATGAACAAGTCGCTCGAGGAAGCCGCGCTCGATCTCGGCGCCACGCCGCTCAAGGTGTTCTTCGTCATCACGCTGCCGCTCATCTCGCAGGCCCTGCTCTCGGGCTGGCTCCTCTCGTTCACGCTTTCGATCGACGATCTCGTGCTGTCCGCGTTCCTTTCCGGACCGGGCTCGACCACGCTGCCGCTCGTCGTGTTCTCGCGCGTACGCCTCGGCCTGAACCCGGAGATGAACGCGCTCGCCACGCTCTTCATCAGCGCGGTGACGATCGGCGTGATCGCCGTGAACCAGCTGATGAGCGCACGCGAGAAGAAGCGCATGCGCGACATGCAACTCGCCTTCGTCCAGCCCGATGCCGCCGAAGCCATCACGCCAGCCGTGCCCGCTGGCGCGGTCGGTGCGCCGATCGGTCGCCGCGCCGCCTGATGAGGGTTACCAGGCAGGAAGGGGCGGCGTACGCCGCCCCGCGCCAAATTCGAACTGACTGCAATAACGACCAACAAGGAGAATTTCAATGAAGAAGAAGTTAATCTGTCTGCTGGTGGCCGGGGCGCTGCCAGGGCTCGCGCTAGCGGACTCGACCAGCGAACAGATCAAGGCCCTGCAGGCACAGCTGAATGCCCTGCAAAAAGAGGTGAAATCACTCAAGACCGAACTGGCGCAATCGAAGACCACGGCGAAGACAGCAGCCGCAGCGCCGGTCGTACCGGCCACCGCAGCCGCGCCGGTCGTGGACATCAGCTCGCCCGATTACGGCAAGGCGCAGGCAAATCTGACCAACGACCAGGTCGATGCGATGAAGCAGCAGATCGCGAACCAGCAGCTCAAGGTCGATTCGCTCACCGACGCCGCCAACACCGGTCCGCTCGCGGGCCTTTCGATCACCGGCTACATCGACCCGACGTACATCTACAACCGTGCACCGGGCACCTCGTCGTTCCTGTTCGCGAACCATACGGGTTCGTATAACTACTTCAACAGCACGTTTGGCGATGTCTATCTCGACATCAAGAAGACCTTCGGCGTGGGCCCGATGGCGCCTTCGGCCGAAATCACGCTCATGCCGAACCGCGGCAATGGCATCACGCTGCTGCAGAACGAGCACGGCGAGATCGGCAACAACATCCTGAACACGGCAGTCGTTACCGTGCCGGTGACTGCCACGGGCACGTTCGTCGCCGGTCTCATGCCGAGTTTCGGCGGCTACGAGGTGCAGCAGTCCAACCAGATGCTCACGCTCACGCATAACCTGCTCTACGACTTCTCCGATCCGGGCAGCTACGTGGGTATCGGCTGGAACTACACACCGAGCGGCAGCCAGTGGGCGTTCAAGTTCATGATCGCCAACGAGCAGTACCGCACCAACGGCGCGGTCGTGCAGACGGGCCAGAACGCGCTGGGAGACCCGATCACCACGAGCAACAAGATCCCGACGTTTACGGCACGTGCGGACTACACGTGGTCCAGCGCACTCGATATTGGCGGCTCGTTCAACATCGGCCGCCAGACGCTGCCGAGCGCGTTCGATTCGACGACGGGTCAGGCCGTGTACGGCGTGGGTGGCCAGGCATCGAGCTCGGGCGGCTACTTCTTCTTCGGCGAAGTGGACGCAAGCTACACGCTCGCGGACATCCAGTACAACGCCGAAGTCGATTACGGCCAGCAGCAGCGCGCGGCATTCAACGGCGGCAATGCGCAGTGGTACGGCTTCTCGCTGCTCGCGCACCGCAAGTTCTTCGCGCCGGTGGTGGGCCGCATGGGCGTGACCGCACGCTACGACCTGCTCGCGAACAGCAAGAACGGCGGCGGCGGCGGCGGTATCGTGCTCAACTCGAACGGCATGGATACGGCCAACGGCTTCGGCATTGGTGCGGACTGCCTGGCGAACTCGAAGGCCGGCGGCGGCTTCGGCTTCGAGTGCAAGGGCGCGACACGCCAGGACGTGGCGCTCGACCTGCTGTTCTTCCCGACGCAGCAGATCCAGGTGAAGGTGGAATATCGCCACGACTGGGCCACGCAGCGCGTGTTCCTGAACAGCGACGGCTCGTACAGCAAGAGCAACGACTTGCTCGGCGCGCAGTTCATCTACTCGTTCTGATGAAGTCGCGGCGGGCGGCGGCCTCGTGCTGCCGCCCGCCGTTTCCCGATTCGCTTTCCCTATGCTCAAATTCGCCAACCAGCCTCATGCCCCGTCCTGGTACGCGGCCACCGCCAACGACACCACCGCGCACCCCGTGCTCGAAGGGGCGCTCGATGCCGATGTCTGCGTGGTCGGCGCCGGCCTCACAGGCGTTTCGGCAGCGCTGAATCTCGCCGAACGCGGCCACCGCGTCGCGCTCGTGGAAGCCTCGCGCGTGGGGTGGGCCGCAAGCGGGCGCAACGGCGGGCAGTTGATTGGCGGTTTCGCCTGCGATATCGACACGTTCGCGCAGTTCATGCCCGAAGCCGAGGTCCGGCAGATCTGGGACATGGGCCTGGAAACACTCGACATCGTGAAGCGGCGCGTCAAGCAGCACAACATCGACTGCGCGCTCACGGCAGGTTATTTCACCGCCGCGAACAAGCCACGCGACGTCGATGCGCTCAAACGCTGGCGCGACGAGGCGGCGCAGCGCTTCGGCTACGACCGCTTCCAGTACGTGGACGGCGACGGGGTGAGCCGCTACGTAGCCTCGTCGCGCTATCCGGGCGGCCTCTACGATCCCGATAGCGGGCATCTGCATCCGCTCAACTACACACTCGGGTTGGCGCGCGCGGCAGTCGTTGCGGGCGTGCGCGTGTACGAAAACAGCCCCGTCACGCGACTGCGCGAAGAGAACGGCGCGCATGTGGTCGAAACCGCGCGCGGCAACGTGCGTGCGAAATTCGTCGTGCTCGCCTGCAATACGTATCTGGGCAATCTTGCACCTGCGCTCACGCGCAAGATCATGCCCGTGGGCACCTATGTGATCGCCACCGAAAAGCTCGGCGCCGAACGCATGAACGCGCTGATGCCCGCGCAGGCTGCCGTATGCGACAGCCGCTTCGTGCTCGACTACTTCCGTCCCGCCGCGGACACGCGCCTCCTCTGGGGCGGCAAGGTGAGCTATTCCACCTTCGCGCCGCCCAATCTGGGCGAAGCCATGCGCCGCGACATGCTGAAGACGTTTCCGCAACTCGCCGACGTGAAGGTGGATTACGCGTGGGGCGGCTACGTGGACATCACGATGAATCGCGCGCCGCACTTCGGCCGCCTCTCACCCACGGTGTATTTCGCGCAGGGCTTCTCGGGCCACGGCGTGAACGTCACGGGACTCGCGGGCACGCTGATCGCCGAGGCGATCCACGGCCAGGCCGCGCGCTTCGACCTGTTCGGCAAGATCCGTCACCGCGATTTCCCCGGCGGCGCTACACTGCGAACCCCTGCCCTCGTGCTCGCGATGGCGTGGTATCGAATGAAGGACCTGCTTTGATGACACTCGACCTCGACGCCCAGGCGGACGCCCTCGCCCGCCACTCGTACTACGAAGCCACCGCGACGCGCCCCGCCGCCGACGACCCCGTGCTCGAAGGCACGCTCGACGCCGACGTCTGCGTGATCGGCGCGGGCTTCGCCGGGCTCTCGGTTGCGCTCGAGTGCCGCGCACGCGGCCTTTCGGTCGTGGTGCTCGACGCCCATCGTCCCGGCTGGGGCGCCTCGGGCCGCAATGGCGGGCAGACGCTCGTGGGCTTCGCGAAAGACGAAGTGCTCGAAAAGCAGCTCGGCGCGCAGGGCATCCGCGCGGCGTGGGCGCTCTCCATCGAGGGCGTGAACCTCGTGCGCGAGCGCATTGCGCGCTATGGCATCGATTGCGATTTCACGCCGGGCTATCTGACCGTCGCTACGAAAACGAAGCGTGTGCCCGATCTACGCGCATGGATGGACGCGGCGCGCACGCGCTGGGGCTACGATCGCCTCGAATGGCTCGACACCGACGCCACGCGCGCACGGGTAGCGTCGCTGCGTTATATCGCGGGCGTCTACGATCCGGTCTCGGGACATCTGCATCCGCTCAAGTACTGTCTTGGCCTCGCCGCCGCCGCGCGCCGCGAAGGCGCGCAACTCTTCGCGCATACGCGTGCGCTCGAAGTCGTACGCGGCGCCCGGCCCGTGGTCAGAACGGCGCACGGCGAAGTACGCTGCCGCTTCGTGGTGTCGTGCTGCAACGCCGCGCCGGGCGGCGTGCTGCCCGGCAGCGTGGCCGCGCGCATCGCGCCCATCGCCTCGTACATCATCGCGACCGAGCCGCTAGGCCGCGAACTGGCCGACTCGTTGATCGCGCAACGTTCCGCTGTGTGCGACAACAACTTCTTTCTCGACTACTTCCGCGTCTCGGCCGACCACCGCATGCTGTTCGGCGGCCGCGCCGATTCGACTGGCGCCGCGCCCGAGCGCCTGACAGCAGCCATGCAGACGCGCATGAGCGATACCTTCCCGCAGCTTACCGGCGCGCGCGTGGAATACGCGTGGGGCGGCTTCGTCGATGTCACGCGCAACCGCGCGCCCGACTTCGGCGCAATCGACCCGAATTATTACTATGTGCAAGGCTTTTCGGGGCACGGTGTCGCGCTCACGGGCATCGCGGGGCGGCTCGTTGCGCAGGCCATCGTCGGCGAGCGCGCTTCGTTCGATCTGTTCGCGCGGCTGCGGCACGCGCGTTTCCCCGGTGGCCCCGCGTGGCGGCAAGCCGCGCTCGAAATCGGCATGCTCTACCACCGTGTGATGGAAATGTTCTGACGCGGCACGTCCTGCACGTTCTGCCGGCCTGTTATACCCTTGCGAAAGTCCGCCGCCGTCGCGCGGCGCACGCACTTCCTCTGCTTGAATCGCCTTTTCGCCAGGAGCAACAGCAATGGATTACGTCAGGTTCGGCTCGACAGGGCTGCAGGTTTCGCGTCTTTGTCTCGGTTGCATGACCTACGGCGTGGCCGAGCGCGGCACGCACCCGTGGACGCTCGGCGAGGACGCCAGCCGCCCGCTCATCCGCCAGGCGCTCGACGCCGGCATCAACTTCTTCGACACCGCGAACACCTACTCGGACGGCACCTCGGAAGAAATCGTCGGGCGCGCGCTGCGCGACTTCGTCAAGCGCGACGACATCGTACTCGCCACGAAGGTCTACAACCGCATGCGGCCCGGCCCGAACGGCCAGGGTCTGTCGCGCAAGGCCATCCTCACGGAAATCGACCATAGCCTCAAGCGCCTTGGCACCGATTACGTCGATCTCTATCAGATCCATCGCTGGGACTACAACACGCCCATCGAAGAAACGCTCGAAGCGCTGCACGATGTCGTGAAGGCCGGCAAGGCGCGCTATATCGGCGCTTCGTCCATGCACGCGTGGCAGTTCAGCAAGGCGCTCTACACCTCGCGCCTGAACGGCTGGACCGAGTTCATCAGCATGCAGGACCACGTGAACTTGCTCTATCGCGAGGAAGAGCGCGAAATGCTGCCGCTGTGCACCGATCAGGGCATTGCCGTGATGCCGTGGAGCCCGCTCGCGCGTGGACGCCTCACGCGCGACTGGAACGAATCGAGCGAGCGCGAGGCCACCGACAAGTTCGGCAAGACGCTCTACGGCGCCGATGCAGATAAAGCCATCATCGATGCGGTCGCCACCATCGCGCGGGCGCACGACGTCTCGCGTGCGCAGGTCGCGCTCGCGTGGCTGCTGCACAAGCCCGCCATCACGTCGCCGATCATCGGCGCGTCGAAACCGCAGCATCTCGAAGACGCCGTCGCGGCGCTCTCGCTCGAGCTTTCCGAAGAAGAGATCAAGACGCTCGAAGCGCCCTATCTGCCGCATGTGATTGCGGGCCATCAGTAAGCGATGCAGCCGCCGGCAGACGTTCGCGCATGATGCGCGCGAGCGTCTGCATGAGCGTGTCGGCAAGCTGCGGCGGCGTTTCCGCATAGCCGAGCAGGAAGCCGTTGTAGCGCGTGGCGTCGGGTGCATCGACGCAATACGCGCTCAATGGCGACAGATGCAAGCCGTGTGCACGCGCGGCTTCGCTCACCTCGGCGTCGGAGAGCGGCGCGTCGAGGCGTACGCTCAAATGCATGCCGCCCGCATCTGCCGACACCGTCATCATGCCGGCCAGATGTTTGTCGATGGCGGCGACCAGGCCGTCGCGGCGCTCCTCGTAGAGCTTGCGCATGCGCCGCAAATGGCGCGCGTAGCGCCCGCTTTCGATGAATTCCGCCAGCGCCACCTGTTCCGCCACGCGCCCCTGGCGCACGAGCGTGTGATGCGCCTGCGCGAACGGCGCCGCCACACGCTGCGGCACGATCATGAAGCCGATGCGCAGCGCCGGAAACAGCGTCTTGCTGAAGGTGCCGAGATAGATCACGGGCGCGTCGTCGGCGAGGCCCTGGATCGACGGCAGCGGCGGCCCGTCGTGGCGCAGCTCGCTGTCGTAGTCGTCCTCGACGATCCACGCGCCGCACGCGCGCGCCTGCTCGATCAGCGCGAGCCGCCGCTCGAGGCTCAGCACACAGCCCAGCGGATACTGGTGCGACGGCGTGAGATAAACGAGTCGCGGCGGCCGCTCGCGCCAGTCCTCGGGGCGCGCCGCCATGCCCGCCGCATCCACGCTCATCGGCACGAGTTGCAGTCCTGCGGCCGTGAACGCCACGCGCGCGCCGAGGTAGCCCGGATTTTCGATCCACGCTCGCTCGCCCTCGTCCGCGAAGAGACGCGCGCACAGGTCGAGGCTCGACTGCGTGCCGTCCGTGACGAACACCTGGTCGGGCTGGCAGCGCACGCCGCGCGACACGCGCACGTATTGCGCAATGGCCTGACGCAGCGCGGGCATGCCTGCGCTGTCGCCATAGCCGAGATCGTGCGCGCGCAGCTCGCGCAGTGCGCGTTCGACCGCCGTGCGCCATTGCGCGTAGGGAAACGCGTCGAGCGCGGGCACGCCCGGGCGCAGCGCCTTCGCACCGTCACGGCCCGCGCGGCGCTGCGGCAGCTCGCGCACGCGGCGCGCAAGCGCAGGCATGGGATCTTCGCGCTGCGCGGTCTGGGCCGGCGTGGCCGCGGCACCGGCGCTGACCGCGTTGACGATCGACCCGTGGCGCGTCGCGCTGACGAAGCCCTCTTCCACGAGCCGCTCGTAGGCATAGAGCACCGAATTGCGCGCGATGCCGAGTTGCTCCGCGAGCGCGCGACTCGACGCGAGGCGCGTGCCGCGGCCAATGTCGCCGTCGAGAATCGCGCGGCGCAGGCTCTCGTAAAGCAGGTCCTGCTGCGTGAGCTTGCGCACGGCGCGCTTCGCATAGACCGTCATCATCAACGCGTAGTCCAAACTCGTGGCTCCATTGTTTTTGGTTTCGGTGGGACTAACAATGGTGCCACAAGTCGCTTACGCTTGGGAGTCTGGGAAGCCCTGCCAACAAGGAGAAGATATGACCGACACGACGCTTCAAGTCCGCGCCGTCGCACCCGACGATTTCGCTGCATGGCTGCCGCTCTGGGACGGCTACAACCGCTTTTACGGCCGCTTCGACGCCACCGCGCTGCCGGAGCGCATCACGCGCACGACCTGGTCGCGCTTCTTCGACGGCTACGAGCCCATGCACGCGTTCATCGCCGTGCGCGGCGAACGCGTGCTCGGCCTCGTGCACTTCATCTATCACCGCAACACGATTCTGGAAGGGCCGATCTGCTATTTGCAGGATCTCTTCACCGTGGAAGACGCGCGCGGCCAGGGCGTGGGCCGCGCGCTGATCGAGGCCGTGTATGCGCACGCGAAGGCGTCGAATTCGGCGCGCGTGTACTGGCACACGCACGAGACGAATCACACGGCCATGCGGCTTTACGACGGCGTGGCCGTGAAGCCTGGCTTCGTCATGTACCGCAAGGACGTTTGATGGGGCGTCTGAAGCGCCTCAGGCGAGATCCTTGAGCAACGAGGCACGCACCTCGCCGTCGATGGTCTGGGTCGGCACGCGGTAATTCGGATGATCGCAGCCTATCGTGAGCGCGGCGCCTTCGCGCAAGCGCGTTTTCATCTGCGGCGTGAGTTCGAAGCGAACGAAATGCACCGCCGAAGTCTTTTCGGCGTTCTCGCGTTCAAGGTCCTCGTCGGCAATCGCGTAGACGGGCGGCTCGCCATCCACCTGGACGAACACCTTGTCTTCGATGCCGATCAGCCGCGCCAGCGCCGCGCGCCGCTCGACTTCATTCTCGTATTCGAGCTGCATGGTCGCCTTCAGGTTGCCGCCGTCGGGCACGAGCGGCAGATAGGCTGCGAGTTCGCCCTGAATGCCGTCTTCGTCGAAGATCTTTTCGATGTGCAGCATCTCCTGAATCTGGTAGCGGATCGTCGTCTCGTCCTCGAACAGGAACGTGAGGTGATTGCCGAGCGATACCACGCGCTGCTTTTTGTGCTCGATGATGCGTTTGCGCATGTCGCCCCGCACCCTGGCGTAGGCTTCCAGCGTCAACAGCGAATTTCTCGCGATCGTCATGAGTCGTGCCTCGTGAATGTTGCGGGTTGGCGTCGGGGCCTAGATGCCGTAGGCGCGGCGCAGCAAGGTAATGGGGTGAGCGAGCGGCGGCTCGCCTAGCTGGTTCTCTTCGATGCCCTGCGCAATGTGATGCCCCGCAAGCTGGCAATCGGATGAGATGAAATTCGGTTCGGCCTGCCCCATCTGCTTGAACACGGGCGTGCCGATCTTCATCGACATGGCGTGGAATTCCTTCTTCACGCCGAACGTGCCCGCGTGGCCCGAACAGCGCTCGACCACGGTCACTTTTGTTTCGGGCACGAGCGAAAGCAGATCGAACGTCTTGCGGCCGATGTTCTGCACGCGCGCATGACACGGCACGTGATACGACACGTTGCCAAGCGGCGCACGGAAATCGGTCTTGAGCAGGCCGTCGCGATGACGCGCCACGAGATACTCGAACGGGTCCCAGAACGCGTCGCTCACGGCTTTCGTGTTGGCATCGTCGGGAAACATCAGCGGCAGCTCATGCTTGTACATGAGGACGCAACTCGGCACCGCGCCGATCAGCGCATAACCTTCGCGCGCGTAACGCGCGAGCATCGGCATGTTCTGCGCCTGCTTGTGCGCCACGCCCTCCAGATTGCCCTGCTCCAGCAGCGGCATGCCGCAGCACCATTCGCTCTTCACTAGCTCGTAGGGAATCTCGTTGTGGTCGAGCACCGCGAGCAGATCGTGGCCGATGCCGGGCTCGTTGAAGTTCACGTAACACGTCGCGTAAATGGCGACCTTGCCCGGCGTGCGCTCGCCGTCGCGCACGTCGCTCGAGCCCGCGCGTTTAGCAACGTTACGAAACTTGTGTGTAGCGAAGTCGGGCAGCCACGCCTTGCGATCGACGCCCAGCATCTCTTCCATCGCGCCGCGCATCGCCTTCGTGTGGTTGATGGCGTTGACCGTTTGCGTCACGACGGGAATACCGGCGATCTGGCCGAGCGCGTCGGTATTCGAGAGCACGCGGTCGCGCAGCTTCACTTCGCCCTTGCGATAGTGAACGGCCTTGGCGCGCAGCATGAGATGCGGAAAGTCCACATTCCACGGATGCGGCGGAACGTAGGGGCACTTCGTCATGTAGCAGAGATCGCACAAGTAACACTGGTCGACGACCTTGTCGAACGACGCCTTGTCGACGTCGTGCGCTTCGCCGCTATCGGTTTCATCGACGAGATCGAACAGCGTGGGAAACGCACCGCAGAGCGACACGCAGCGACGGCAGCCCGCACAGATATCGAACACGCGCGCGAGTTCCGTATCGAGCTGGGCCTGGTCGTAAAAAGCGTCGGAGCGCCAGTCGAGCGGATGGCGGGTCGGCGCTTCGAGACTGCCTTCCTTGTGGGGCATGACGTCTCCTTCTTTTATTTATCAGCCAAATACGCGGCCAGGTGGGCGCGCGCGAACGCGCGCCGGTCCTTGCCCGGCACGCGAAACAACAAGCGCGCGCGTCATGGGTGCGTGCCGTCAGGCACGCGGCGATGCCCGATCCGCCTCAGTCCGCCAGCACGTCCAGCGCCTTCGTATAGCGGTTGGCGTGGCTGCGCTCCGCCTTGGCGAGCGTCTCGAACCAGTTCGCGATTTCGTCGAAGCCTTCGTCGCGCGCGACCTTGGCCATGCCGGGGTACATGTCGGTGTATTCGTGCGTTTCGCCCGCAATGGCCGCCTGCAGATTCAGACGCGAGGTGCCGAACGGCAGCCCGGTTGCCGGGTCGCCTACCGCTTCCAGATATTCGAGGTGGCCGTGCGCGTGGCCGGTTTCGCCTTCGGCGGTCGAGCGAAACAGCGCCGCGACATCGTTTTGTCCTTCTACGTCGGCCTTGGCTGCGAAATACAGATAACGGCGGTTGGCCTGTGATTCGCCGGCAAATGCATCCTTGAGGTTCTGTTCCGTCTTCGAGCCCTTTAGCTGTGCCATCTGTGCCTCCATCGTTCGACCTGAAATGTGGGGACGCGACGCAATTCGCTTCGTGCAATGCAGCATGCGTGGGCGACTCCGCCGCACTATCAATCTAGGTTGTGGCGTTTGCGTTCCCAATTGTGAATTTCAATCCCGGCGATAGCGTAGCCGGGTTTACGCGGGCCGAAATGCGCATAAACGGGGCGGGTGCAGGCACGCGCCCTGCGCGCGACGATCTGTCCTGCACTCTTCACTTTGCGCGCGAGCGGAGTCGTCCTAGACTTTGAAATTGCCGACGCGCCCGATCAATTTTGCGGAGATGCCATGCGACTTACGATCCTGATCAACGGTTCCGATCCGACCGTCAATCACGACTATGCAGTGCTCTGGCTCGACACCGACCAGCAACGCTGGTCCCGCGAGTCTCACGAAGGGATCGACCTGCCAGAATGGGGTGAATTGCGCGACGTGAATGGTGTCACGTCGCTGTGCGCACCGCTCGAAAACGAGCCGCTGTGCACGCTGCGCGGCCTGCATGTGAACCGCCGCCAGGAAATCAGTTCAGCACACGGCGACGCGACATGGTCGTGCGAAACCTCGCACTCGCCGATGGAGGGCCAATGGCGCCTCCAGGCGGTGGACCGCCAGATGGTCCGCGCCGAGCATTCGCTTTTTGCAGGCTGAGTCGTTGTTGATGATCTGATCGATTGAATGCAGGCGGCATCGTTTGCCGCCTCGCTCCTCGCGCAGCAACGCAAGGCTGCCGCGCTCATTGCATCTGTTTGTGCGTCACCTCTCGCTTGCGCCCGCCCTTGAGCGGGCGCGCGTTTTTTTGCGCCTGCATTTTTTCTCCCGCCTCCACGCGCGTCATGCGCCCGCTATACTTTCAGCCCGCTTGATCCCACCCCAGTCCAGCCTGTCCTTTCGATGAAGAAGCTGTTTGCCTCGCTTGTTGCCTCCCTGCTGCTCGCCGCCGCGAGCCATGCAATCGCCGCACCGGCCTGCTCGCAATTCGTGCCCGACGGCCAGTTCCCGACGCTCACGAATCAGCGCATGGCGCCGAAAACGCGCATGCTCTGCTATTCGGATTTCGTCGTGCTGCATTCGGGCGTCACGCACGGGCCGCTGTGGTCGGCCGAGCATCTCACGCGCGACCACCTCGAAGCCGCGAAGGACATGACGCGCACCAACCGCTTCTTCGAAGACGACCGCCTGCCCGAAGGCGAAGGCGCGACGCTCGCCGACTACAAGCGCAGCGGCTTCGACCGCGGCCACATGAGCCCTGCGGGCAACCGCTGGAACGCACAGGCCATGGCGGAATCGTTTTCACTCGCCAATATCGTTCCGCAGAATCGCGACAACAACCAACGCCTCTGGGCCCATATCGAATCCGCCGTGCGCAAGCTCGCGTCGAAATATGGCGAAGCCTATGTCGTGACCGGCCCGCTCTTCACGGGCGCACAGCTCCAGACGATCGGCGCGACGCGCGTGCTCGTGCCGACGCAGATCTTCAAGGTCGTGTACGTGCCTTCGCAGCAGCTCGCGTTCGCGATCGTCGCGGACAATACGGCTGTCGATCGTTACGACGTGCGCTCGGTGCGCGATCTCGAAGCGCAGAGCGGCATTGCGTTTCCGGGCATTCCGGCGAATGTCGCGGCGAAGGAAAAGGTCTCGTTCAATGGCCGCGGCTTTGCCGTGAGAAAATGGGGCTGGTAGGCGCGCCCCCGTTACGCATCAGGAGGATCACCAAGTGTTCGACGCATACGCAAACGACAACGACGTGCTCAACGTGCAAGGCGACGCGCTCACGCTCACGAACGGCACGACGCGCGTGACGCTCGCCGGCACGCTCGAACTCACGCGCGACAAGCGCGGGCTCGCCGCCGCGCTGGCGCTGAAGGCGGCGCTCGACGACGTCGTGAAGACACTGCAGGCAGACCCGCACCTGCCCGCGAAGGTCGCCGACGAGCCGGACCAGAAGCCCGGCGTCGTCGACAATCCGTTCAACTGATCGGGCGCGCGCGAAAGGTACGCGTCAGAACGGCTTGCCTTCGCTCTCGCTCCAGGCGCGCGCCATGAGCGTGTTCGAGGGCAGCGTTTCGTCGAGCAGCTTCTTCGCGCTCTGCGCGCCCGCGATCGGCAGGCCGGTGGGATCGATCGCGCCGATCTGCGCGAGCACCGAAGCCTGATCCCAGTAGATGTGCTCGTTATAGAGCTTGTTGCCGCGAAAGCAGATCACGGCGAGCATCGGCACTTCGAAATATTTGCCCGTGGGCGCGAGGCCCGGCAGCAGCCAGTCGATCTCGCGGTCGTGCGTGCAGCAGAAGATGAACTCGTCCACCACGCGGTCCGAGCCGATCGTGCGCGAGATCGGGATCAGGCGCGTGTCCTCCGGGTTCGAATGCACGAAGTGGTGCGTGTAGAAGCGCTTGAGCTCGTCGTGGCCCACGCCGCCCGTCATCGTCGGAATGTGGTTGACGTAGGGCTGCGCGACCATGGTCGGCATCACGTCGCTCGGGTTGCGCGCGACGAACTCGTGGTAGCAGTGCTCTTCCCACAGCGCGTTGAAGTCGTAGATCGGGCCGAGCACCCGGCGCAGCATGGCGAGCGTGCGCGAGTAGGCCATCATCGTGGCGGGCTTGTCGTACGTCGAGCGCGAAGACGAAGCGAACGCGTGGCCACAGCCCGGGTACGTATATAGCTCGACGCCGGGCTTGCCAGCCAGCGCCTGACAGATGCGCTCGCGTGTGGCGGCGTCGCAGTGGGCGTCGTCGGCGCCGAAGTGCAGCATCAGGGGGTACGTGATGCGCGAGGCTTCGTCCAGATCGTTTTCGAGGCCCACGGCGTAATAGCCGATTGCGCAATCGACATCGGTGCGCGTCGCGCTCAGGTACGCGAGCTTGCCGCCCAGGCAGAATCCCACCACGCCGACCTTGCCGCGGTGCTGCGCATGCGCGCGCAGCGCGCCGAGCGTTTGCGCCACGTCCTGCATCGCGAGGTCGACGTCGAAGCGCTCGTAGAGCGAGAACGCCTTCTGCGCGTCGGCGCCTTCGTAGCCGAGATCGACGTTCGGCTCCAGACGCCAGAACAGGTCCGGCACCATCACGACGTAGCCTTCCTCGGCATAGCGGTCGGCGAGCGCGCGCATGTAGCCGTTCACGCCGAAGATCTCCTGCAGCAGCACGAGGCCAGGGCCGCTGCCCTCGGGCGGCAGCGCCGTGTAGGCGCGGAATTCACCGCCGTCGTGCGACTTCACCTGGGTCCATTGTCCGTTCATCGGGGCTGTCTCCTCTCTTGGGTCTGGTTAGTTGCCGTAGGTTAGCGTCGATCTTGCGCCGCTGCAGCGCGTCGCATCATTCACGCCGCGCCGAAGCCGCCCGCCGCCGCGAGCGGCGGCAGCGCCGACTCGCCGCGTATCCATGCGTACTGCGCCAGCTCGGCCATTTCCTTGTCGCCGCGGCTGTCGCCGTACGCGTAGAGGGTGGCGGGCGCGTTCGCCCCCCACCACGCGCGCAGCCGCGCGACCTTCTCCGGCCCCCAGCAGTTGTTGCCCGCCAGATGGCCCGCGTATAGGCCATCGCGCCATTCGAGCTCGCTCGCAAGCACGGTGCCGATGCCGACCGTCCTGGCCCATATGCGCAGATAGATCGACGGCGACGCGCTCACGAGCACGACCTCATGCCCGAGCGCCTGGTGTTCGGCCACGCGCGCGAGCATCTCGGGGCGCAGCAGCGCGGGGAGACGGCGCTCGACGAAGCGCTGCGCAGCGGCTTCGAGCGCTTCGCGCCGCACGCCGCCCATCGCGGCGTACAGGAAACGCGCCTTGGTCGGCCCGCGCGGCGACCAGCCGAGCGGCACGCCGATGAGCCAGGGCAGGCAGCGCAGCGCGGCAGCGGTGAAGCGGGCGGGGCCGGCGGCGTCGAGCATGAACGCGCGAAAGCTGTCGGACGTGGTGATGGTGCCATCAAAGTCGAATGCGGCGACGACGCGGTCGTTCATGAAGCGGTATGGGCCTGGCGTGGAAGGGAAAAGCGGCGCGGCTGGGCGCGCCGAACAGGCGTCATTGTCGGCGTAAACGCGATCATGCTGCAACGCGGCCCGGGCGCGCTCTGTGATGTTGACGTAATTCGTCAACATGTATCGATATGGACGTGCATGGATGCCGAAGCATTAGCGTCATTGCGCGTTCGACGGCAGACCCGCGGCATCGACGATCTCGATTTCGCCGTAGCGCAACGCGAGCCACCCCTCGCGCTCGAACTGGCGCAGGATCTGGTTCACCGTTTGGCGCGAGAGCGCGAGCATCAGCGCGCGATCCTCCTGCGGCACGTTGATCACGCGGCGCGCGCGCTGCCCGCCTTGCGTGCCGGCCGCCTCGCCGTACTCGTTCGAGAGCAGCAGCAACCGGCGCGCCACGCGCGCGGAAGCGCCCAGCAGCGCGGTTTCCTCGATCGCATCGAACGCGAGACGCAGTTTTTGCGCGAGCAGCAGTCCAAACGCGTGCCAGTACGCCGGCGTTGCCTCGAGCAGCGCCACGAGCGCCGCGCGCGGCACGTGAAAAAGCGTGGAGTCGCGCTCGGCGTAGGCGTCGTGCGTGCGCGCGCCGCCGTCGAAAAGCGTGATCTCGCCGAACCAGTGCGCCGGCCCGACCACGGCGAGCAGCGCCTCGCGGCCCGCGACGCTCGCCGCCCCTACGCGCACCGCGCCCTCCAGCACGCAGTAGAGACCGTCGTCGGCGTCGCCGCGCATGAAAATGCGCTCGCCCGCCTGCAGCGTGCGCACGCGCCCCGCCGCGCGCAGCGCGTCGCGCAACGGTTCGGGCGCGCCGCGAAACCATGCGCTGCGCTCGAGCGCGGCGGCGGACGGCGAACTGGCGGTGACTGGCGGGACGGAACGTGAAGGCATCGGGACAGGGTGAGCGGGGCCAGGCGAGTCACAAAGCGGCGCAATTGTCGGCTAGCCGAAGGTTTGCGCTCGTCAGCCCGACGATCATAATGATTTTGGAGACAGAGAGACACCCATGAGAAACCTGACCGAGCAACTCACCCAGTACGCGGCCTATCACCGCGACGCGCGCAACATCGGCACCCATATCGTCGGCATTCCGCTCATCGTGCTCGCGCTTGCGGCGCTGCTTTCGCGCCCGATGATCGCGCTCGGGCTGCCGGTTCCCGTCTCGCCCGCGTGGCTCCTGTTCGGCGCCGCGACGCTCTATTACCTCGTGCTGGACGTGCCGCTCGGCCTCATGCTGGCGGTCGTCTCCGTCGCGTGCGTGGCCTTCGGCGCCTGGCTCGCGCAGCAAGGCACCGCCGCGTGGCTGGGTGGCGGCGTGGGACTGTTCGTGGTCGGCTGGATCTTTCAGTTCGTCGGGCACATCGCCTGGGAGCATCGCAAGCCGGCCTTCGTCGACGATCTCATCGGCCTCATGATCGGCCCGCTCTTCGTGCTCGCCGAAGCGCTGTTCAGCCTCGGCTGGCGCCCTGCGCTGCGTGCGGCAATCGAGGCGAAGGTGGGACCGACGCGTATCAATCCGCCGCGCGCTCAGGAAGCGCGGCAGTAAGCGGCCGTTGCAAGGTCCTCAGCGTTCGAACCGGATGAGCCGTGCCGCGTGCACGGCCGTGAGCGCGACGGCGAGCCAGATTGGCACATAAGTCCCGAGCTGGCGCATGCCGAGGTGCTCGCCGAGCAGCGTGACCGAAACGATCACGAGCAGCACCGGCTCGACATAACCCAGGATGCCGAAAAGCGCCATCGGCAGCAGCCGGCTCGCCTTCAGGTA
This sequence comes from Paraburkholderia sp. BR10937, assembly GCF_040965695.1. Taxonomy (NCBI): domain Bacteria; kingdom Pseudomonadati; phylum Pseudomonadota; class Betaproteobacteria; order Burkholderiales; family Burkholderiaceae; genus Paraburkholderia; species Paraburkholderia sp. BR10937. The sequence continues at coordinate 163,338 of NZ_JBFRCL010000005.1, read as the reverse complement.
CGACGCGAGCGCGACGGTGCTGAGCACGCCGAGTCCGGGCAGCAGCACGAAGGCGAGGTACTTGTGCGCGTCGAGCAGCGCGAGCGAGCCGCCCGCGCGCACTTCGATCACCGCCACCGGCACGAGCAGCAGCATCTCCACGGCGAAGGTGACGAGCGAATCCGCGTGAATCTTGCGGCGCAGCACGAAGTACGGCGGATAGCCGAACGCGACGAGCAGCGTGGGCCACGAGAACGCGTGCGTCGCCCACAACTCATGCGCCACGCCGACGGCGGCGCACGCCACGGCGAGCCATTGCAGCGGCTCGAGGCGCTCGTGATAGTAAAAGCGCCCCACCAGCACCATGATGAGCGGCAGCAGGAAATAGCCGAGCGACACCTCCAGCATGCGCCCGTGCAGCGGCGCCCACAGAAACACCCACAACTGCGAGCCCAGCAGCGCGGCGCTGGCCACCAGGGCGAGCGCGGTGCGCGGCTCCTTCACCATGCGCGCGACGAGCGCGCGCAATTGCGGCGCGCGCTTGCGCAGCACCAGCAGGGCCAGCGCACCAGGCGCGGTCCAGATCACGCGCCAGGCAAAAATATCGAGGCCGCCGAGCGGCGCGAGCAGGAGCGTATAGGCCGACATCAGCGCGAACAGCGCCGAAGCGCCCACGGAAAGCGCAATGCCGCGCCCGGGTTCGTACTGGTTCATCGGGAGCCGCGGTGACAGAAAGCGCTAAAAGCGGGATCGCGAACGGCGCGGTGCGTAGATTTCGCACGCGCGGGTAAAAAGGTTGTCATTTGAATTGGCTATTGAATAAGGCGCGGGCCGGCGAAAGCGTCGGCGAGACCGCATTCTAGTCGCGTTTGGGCGGCCGCAGGCGGCGCAAACCCATGCCGGACAAGGCGGGCACACGCCGTGCGCGCCTTGCGCCCTGGTGGAGGCCCAGCGATTTTGTCCGGCAGATCACGCCACGATGGACTAGAACGTAAGTCTCGCCACGCCAGCCCGCCGTCGCCTTAGCCGGCTGCAATTCGCGGCTGGAATTCGCGGCTGGAATTCGCTTCGACGAGCGAGATTTCACCGGGGCCGCTGAAGCCGCGCCCGCCTTATCCCGGAGCGCCACGCCAACGCCCGCCGCCGCGATTCACGACGCCGTCCCCAACGTCCAACGCCCCCTGGAGCCCGCATGCCATCTTCTGCGCCCCGCCCCGCCGTTGCCGACCCCGCCGGTGCATTCGCCCTTTCGCCCGCCGCCAGCACATTCGCCGCTGAAGTGCGCGCCGGGTTGACGCGCTCGCCGCAAAAGGAACTGCCGTCGAAATATTTGTATGACGAAGTCGGCTCGGCCCTCTTCGAGGTCATCACCGTGCTGCCCGAATATGGCGTCACGCGCAGCGAGGAGCGTCTGCTCACGCGCTACGCGTCCGAAATCGTCGAGGCGCTGCCCTCCGACGTGAAAGTCGCCGAACTCGGCAGCGGCAGCGGCCGCAAGACGCGCCGCATTCTCGAAGCGCTCTGCCGCAAGCGCCCCACGTCGTACTGCCCGATCGAGATCTCGCGCACCGCGCTGCAGCTGTGCCGGCGCGAGCTGGCCGACATCGAGCGCATTTCGATCGTCGGCTACGAGCGCGACTATCTCGCCGGACTTTCCGAAGTGAGCCGCCAGCGCAAAGAGGGCGAGCAACTGCTCGTGCTCTTTCTCGGCAGCACGATCGGCAACTTCGCGCGCCTCGCGGCCACGCGCTTCCTGCGTGACATCCGCGCGATGCTGCGCCCCGGCGACACGCTGCTGCTCGGCACCGACCTCGTGAAACCCGTGGACACGCTGATCGCCGCCTACGATGACGCCATCGGCGCCACGGCCGCGTTCAACCTGAACCTGTTGTCGCGCATCAACCGCGAGCTGGACGCCGACTTCGACCTGCACGACTTCGAGCACGTCGCGCGCTTCAATCCGGACGTGCGCAGCATCGAGATGCATCTGCGCGCGAAGCGCGACGTGCACGCCGAGGTGCGCTCGGCGAATCTCACGGTCGAGATCGGCACAGGCGAGACGATCTGGACCGAGAGCAGCCACAAGTACCACGCCGACGAAATCCCGGCGATCGCCGCCGACGCGGGCTTCGAATGCACGCGTCAGTGGGTCGAAAAGGACTGGGGATTCGCGGAGAGCCTGCTGGCCGTGAAGTAAGCGGCGTCCGAAACGAAAAAGCGGTGCGCCACATGCCTGGCGCACCGCTTTTTTTATCGGGCGATGCTCAATGCTGCTCGAAGCGCTCGTAACGCTTTTCGGTCAGACGTTCCTCGCTTTCCACCGAACTGACGCGCGCGGCGGGCGGCCCGTGACGCAGCCACGACAGCATGCGGTCCACCTGGTTCGCCGTGCCCTGGATCACGGCTTCGACCGAGCCGTCCTCCATGTTCGCGACGTAGCCGCGAATGCGCAGCGCGTGCGCCTGGCGCACCGTCGCGTGACGAAAACCCACGCCCTGCACCGTCCCGTGCACGCGCACGTAGTACGTTTCGAGGCGCGTATCCAGATCCGGTTCGCTCATTGTTCGTTTCTCCATGCAGGCTTTACGGTCGGCATTGTAGACGCCAACGCGCGCACGCGCCGGGCCCGCGCCACGTACAATCCGTGCCACGCCGCCGCGCCAATACCGAACATGGAAACGACCCTGCAATGACCGACACCTCCCGAGCCAACCGCGATCTCGTGCTGATCACCGGCGCGTCCGGCTTCGTCGGCTCCGCCGTCGCCCGCATCGCGCAGGAAAAGGGCTATGCCGTGCGCCTGCTGGTGCGCGCGACGAGCCCGCGCAAGAACCTCGAAGCGCTCGACGCCGAGATCGTCACTGGCGACATGCGCGACGCCGCCTCGATGCGCCGTGCGCTCGACGGCGTGCGCTACCTGTTCCACGTGGCCGCCGACTACCGCCTGTGGGCGCCCGATCCGCACGAGATCGAGCGCGCCAATCTCGAAGGCGCCGAAGCCACCATGCGCGCGGCACTCGACGCGGGCGTGGAGCGCATCGTCTACACGAGCAGCGTGGCCACGCTCAAGGTCACGAGTTCGGGCAAGTCCGCCGACGAAACCTCGCCGCTCACGCCCGAGCAGGCCATCGGCGTGTACAAGCGCAGCAAGGTGCTTTCCGAGCGCGCCGTGGAACGCATGATCGAGCGCGACGGCCTGCCCGCCGTGATCGTCAATCCGTCCACTCCGATCGGGCCGCGCGACGTGAAGCCCACGCCCACGGGCCGCATCATCGTGGAAGCGGCCACCGGCAAGATTCCCGCGTTCGTCGACACCGGCCTGAACCTCGCGCACGTGGACGACGTGGCGAACGGCCACTTCCTCGCACTGGAACGCGGACGCATCGGCGAGCGCTACATCCTCGGCGGCGAGAATCTGCCGCTGCAGCAGATGCTCACCGACATCGCTGGCATGGTGGGCCGCAAGCCGCCCACGATCGCGTTGCCGCGCTGGCCGCTCTATCCGCTTGCGATGGGCGCGGAAGCCGTGGCGCGCTTCACGAAGCGCGAGCCGTTCGTGACCGTCGATGCGCTCAAGATGTCGAAAAACAAGATGTATTTCACGTCGGCGAAGGCGGAACGCGAGCTGGGTTATCGCGCGCGGCCGTATCGCGAGGGCCTGAAAGACGCGCTCGCGTGGTTCCGCGAGGCCGGCTATCTGAACGCCCGATGAGGCAAGCTGAGGAAACTGTTACAACTTTTCTTGCAACATGCGTACAACGCCTGAAGGGCAATGCACGCGGGCTGCGGGTAAAATCCCCGGTCTTACCTGAGAAGCTCGCATGAATCTTCAAGACCAGATTGGCGTGCTCGAAGCGGGCGTCGATCAGCTCCTTCAGGCCGCCGCCGCCGCGCACACACCGCGCGCCGATGAACGCGCCGCCGCAGTTCCCCAGCAGGACACTCCCGTTGCAAGCAGCGAAGCGGAGCAAGCCGTCGCTGAGCAGCCGCAAACCGTTGCCGTCGAGACGGCCGCGGAAGCTGTCGATGCCGCCGCAGAACCCGTTGAAGCCGCCAATGCAACCGTGACCGACACTGCCGAAGCCATCGAACCCGCTGCCGAGGCGACCCACGCTGCGCCTGCGCAGCCCGAACTGCACGTGGCGCGCCCCTCGCAAAACGAAATCACGCTGACGATCGGCGGCCAGACGGTGACGCTCAACGCGCTGCAAGTCGGCCAGATGATCGAGGAGCTGTCGAACGCGCGCGCCTCGATGCAGCCCGAACCGCCGCCCGGCATTCCGCAAGGCTGGCGTTTCGCGTCGACGAAGAATCCGATGATGGCCGTGCAGAAACAGTCGAACGGCGACCGCCTGCTGGTGCTGCGCCACACGGGCCACGGCTGGGTGCCGTTCACGTTCTCGCCCGACATCGTCGTGCAGATGTACATGCTGCTCACGCAACGCTGACGCGCGAGCGGACACCGTCAAAACAAAAAAGCCGTCGAAACCGACGGCTTTTTTCATTGGCTGCTTCTCGCACGAAGCGCTTCAACGCCCCTGCACCGGCGCCTGCACGCGCGCCTTCCACTGACCGCCCTTGCCGCGCCAGAAGCGCCATGCCGAAGCGAACGTCGCGCCCACGTAGAACAGCGCGACGAGCGGCAGGAACGGCGCCCACAGCGGCGAACGCCGGTAGTAGGCGAGCATGGGCGAGTAGGCGCAGCACATCAGCGCCCAGGCGAGCCACGCGGGCCAGCCGTGCGGCCCGAGCACGAGCGCGACCACGGGCGGCGCGAGATAGATGATCGTCATGCCGAGCAGCGTGCCCGCGAGCTGCCACGCCGAGTAGTGCAGCTGTGTGAACGCCGTGCGCGCGATCATGTTCCAGATGTCCTTCCACGAATCGTACGGGCGCAGCGACACGCTCTTCGCGGCGACGTCGAGCCGGATCGGATGATGCCCTTCGCCGCGATGCTTGATGCGCGCGGCCAGGCTGCAGTCGTCGATCAGCTCGGCGCGGATCGACTCGATGCCGCCCGCCTCTTCGAGCGCCTGGCGGCGCACCAGCATGCAGCCGCCGGCCGCGGCCGCCGTGCGGTTCTTCGGGTTGTTGACCCACGAGAACGGATAGAGCTTCGCGAAGAAGAACACGAACGCCGGGATCAGCGCCTTTTCCCAGAAGGAATCGCAGCGCAACCGCACCATCAGCGACACGAGGTCGCGGCCTTCGGCCTGGGCGCGCACGACGAGCTGCGCGAGCGCTTCGGGCGGATGGCCGATGTCGGCGTCGGTGAGGAGCAGATAGTCGGCGGCCAGCTTGAGCGTGCGCACCGCCTCGATGCCCTGCGACTGCGCCCACACCTTGCCCGACCAGCCCGCCGGCAGCGGCTTGGCTGTAATCACACTGAGCTTTTCCGGGCACTGCAGCGCGAGCGCGGCGGCGCGCGCGGCTTCCGCAGTGCCGTCGGTGCTGTGGTCGTCGATCACGATCACGTGAAACTCGCCGCCGTAGTCCTGCTGGAGCAGCGAGGTCACGGCCTCGCCGATCGCGTCGGCCTCGTTGCGCGCCGGCACCACGGCGCACGCGGCAGGCCAGCCGGCCGCGGGTTCGACGATCGGCAGCGGCTCGGCCGGACGCGCGCGCCAGAAACCGCCGCGCCCGAACAGCAGCACGAGCCAGATCAGCAGCGAGAGACAGGAGACGGCAAACAGAATGGTCGTAGTCATGCGTTGTTACTCTCGATCGAAGAGGCGCGCACACCCACGCGGCGCGACAGCCACATGGCCGCCGTGCGCAGGAGCACCACGGCCCAGTCGGGTGCGCGCAGCGCAGGCCGCGCGCGGAACACATCGTAGCCGCCGCGCTCGATGATTTCGAGCACGCGCAGTCCGCCATGCACGACGCTGCAGAGCTCGAGGCCGAAGCGCCCCGGCACGCGCAGCGCGAGCGGCGCACCACTCACCATGAGCGCCCGCGCACGCGCCACCTCGTGCGCCATCAGCGCGCGCCAGGCGTCGTCCACCCTGCCCGCGGCGATCTGCGCTTCGGTCACGCCAAAGCGTTCGCGGTCGGCGAGCGGCAGGTAAATGCGGCCGCGCGCCCAGTCGGCGCTCACGTCCTGCAAGAAGCTGACGAGCTGCAAAGCGGTGCAGATCGCGTCGGAATCGGCCAGATTCTCGGGCGTCGCCGCGTGGATCAGATGCAGCATCAGATGGCCGACCGGGTTCGCCGAGCGCCGGCAAAAGTCCAGCAGCTCGAAGCGGTCGGCATAGCGCGTCGTGTCGATATCCTGATCGAACGCCGCGACGAGGTCGTAAAACGGCGCGAGCGGCAGGCGGCACTCGCGCACCACGTCCGCGAGCTGCGCGAACAGCATGGGGTGCACGCGCGCGGGCCGGCCTTCGGCCACGGCGTTCAGGCCTTCGCGAAAGTCGGCGAGGCGCGTGTGGCGTTGCCCGGGGCTCCAGTCGCCTTCGTCCGCGATGTCGTCGAGCGTGCGCGCGACGTGGTAGATCACGCCGACAGGCGCGCGCAGCGCCTTCGGCAGCAGTACGCGCGCTACCGGAAAATCGTCGTAGTGGTCGGGTTCCATCAAGGCGTCCAGAATGGGGTCGTATCCCCGGACGCCATCCAGGCGACCCGCGGGACGCGATATTTTAAGGGTTCCCGGGGTATGTTGCACCGCGCAACGACGGAGCGGTGGTTCCAGACGCCCTCCTGCGCCGCGTGCGCGACGCGTTTTTCACAGGCCGTGGGAGCGCCACGCGGCGGGCTTTTTGAGAAAAATGAGTGGCTGACCGGGGTCCGGCGTCGCGTGCACGCCGCACCTGCGCGTGTTCCACACAGCAAACGAAAGGCGAAGGGGTTAAAATGCGCGTCTGGTTTTTACTCCGTCACCCCTTTGGCGGATTTTTGCATCTTTAATAATAGACAGCCGTCGGCGATCAGGTCATTTTTACCGACTTGCTCGCCTTTTGCGGCAGTCGGAGTTCGCCACCCTATGCGAGTGATCCTTGCCCAACCCCGCGGCTTTTGCGCGGGGGTTGTCCGCGCTATCGAAATCGTCGATCGCGCACTGCAGAAACACGGCGCGCCGGTCTACGTGCGCCATGAAATCGTCCACAACCGTCACGTGGTCGAAAACCTGCGCAACAAGGGCGCGCGTTTCGTGGAAGAGCTCGATGAAGTGCCGGAAGGCGCCGTGGCGATTTTCAGCGCCCACGGCGTGGCCAAGACCGTGGAACGCGCCGCCGAGGAACGCGACCTCGACGTGCTCGACGCCACCTGCCCGCTCGTCACGAAGGTTCATGTGCAGGGCCGCCAGTACGTCGCGGCGGGCCGCACGCTGATCCTGATCGGGCACGCCGGCCACCCTGAAGTGGAAGGCACGATCGGCCAGATTCCCGGCACCGTGCTGCTCGTGCAGAGCGAAGCCGATGTTTCGAAGCTCGATCTGCCGCTCGATGCGCCGCTCGCGTACGTGACGCAAACCACCCTTTCGGTGGACGACACGCGCGGCATCATCGACGCGCTGCTCGCTCGGTTCTCCGACATCGTCGGCCCGGACACGCGCGACATCTGCTACGCGACGCAGAACCGCCAGGCAGCGGTGCGCGAACTGTCTGATCAGGTGGACGTTCTGCTCGTCGTTGGCGCGACGAACAGCTCGAACTCGAATCGTCTGCGCGAGATCGGCAGCGAAACGGGGGTGCCGAGCTACCTCGTCGCCGATGGCTCGGAAGTGAAAGCCGAATGGTTCGCCAATGTGCAGACGGTCGGCATCACGGCCGGCGCGTCGGCGCCCGAAGAAATGGTTGAGAACGTCATTGACGCGCTGCGCGCGTTGGGGCCTGTCGAGGTGTCGACGATGGCGGGCCGCGAAGAAAAAGTCGAATTCAAGCTGCCGTCGAAGCTCTTGCAACCGCTCGTCGCGCGCGAAGTTTAAGGAGGACACGCTTTGTCTATTCCGCTGCTACAAAAAGTCCGCGTTGGCTCGTACATCTTCCGCCAGCATTTCAGCGGCAACAAGCGCTACCCGCTCGCGCTCATGCTCGAGCCGTTGTTCCGCTGCAATCTCGCCTGCAATGGCTGCGGCAAGATCGACTATCCGGATCCCATTCTGAACCAGCGCCTGTCGCTGGAAGAATGCCTCGAAGCCGTCGATGAGTGCGGCGCGCCGGTCGTTTCCATCGCAGGCGGCGAGCCGCTCCTGCACAAGGAAATGCCGCAGATCGTGAAGGGCATCATGGCGCGCAAGAAGTTCGTGTATCTCTGCACGAACGCGCTGCTCATGGAAAAGAAGATGGACGACTACCAGCCGAATCCGTACTTCGTCTGGTCGGTGCACCTTGACGGCGACCGCGAAGCGCACGACCACTCGGTCTCGCAGGAAGGCGTGTACGACAAGGCCGTCGCGGCGATCAAGGAAGCCAAGCGCCGCGGCTTCCGCGTGAACATCAACTGCACGCTGTTCAACGACGCCGTGCCCGAGCGCGTGGCGAAGTTCTTCGACACGGTCGGCGAGATCGGCGTGGACGGCATCACGGTGTCGCCGGGCTATGCGTATGAGCGCGCCCCGGACCAGCAGCACTTCCTGAACCGCGACAAGACCAAGAACCTGTTCCGCGAAATCTTCAAGCGCGGCAACAACGGCAAGAAGTGGTCGTTCAGCCAGTCGAGCCTGTTCCTCGACTTCCTGGCCGGCAACCAGAGCTACCAGTGCACGCCGTGGGGCAACCCGGCGCGTACGGTGTTCGGCTGGCAAAAGCCGTGCTATCTGGTCGGCGAAGGTTACGTGAAGACCTTCAAGGAACTGATGGAAACGACCGACTGGGACAAGTACGGCACGGGCAAGTACGAGAAGTGCGCGGACTGCATGGTCCACTGCGGCTTCGAGGCCACCGCCGTGATGGACACGGTTGCACATCCGCTCAAGGCCGCGCGCATCGCCCTCTCGGGCCCGCGCACGACTGGCGCGTTTGCGAAGGACATCCCGCTCGAAGGCGCACGTCCGGCTGAATACGTGTTCTCGCGTCACGTCGAGATCAAGCTCGAAGAGATCAAGAACTCGGCCAAGACGAAGAAGCCGGTTACGGTGGCGGCTAGCTAAAGCGGTTTCCGCCACAGGCGGATGAAACGCAAAAAGGGCGCAACGGTTTTAGCCGTTGCGCCCTTTGTCTTTTTCGTCACTTCGCACTGAACGGCGACACCGTCGCATTCGCTGTGGTCGTACTCGCCGCCGCCGGCGTCCACCGGTACACCACCGCGCTCGAAGCGTTGTAGTTATCCTTCGTCACGACATACTCGCCCGTCGAGCGCAAATACGCACGCAGGCCATACATCGAATCCACGTCGTTGCCCACGTACACCGCGTTCGGGTTGCTGTTGATGAGCGTCGTGTCGAGCGCGCCCGTGGTGAGGTTGAACGCATCGATGTTCGGCACGGTGTGCACGTAGCCCACGAACAGATAGTTTCCGGCGGCCGCAATCGATTTGGGATTCGCACTCGTGAGCGTGATCACCGGATTCGGCGCGCTCGTATTGCCGGCGAGCCAGCCGTGATACACCTCGACGCGCGTGCCGACCGCCGTCCAGTCGGTGATGCTGGCGTCCTCGCCCGTGAGGATCATCGTGTCGCTTTCGGGCAGATAGACGATGCGGGTGAGCCGCGAGATCGTGGCGGGAATCGGCGTGGTGATCGCGGCGCCCCAGGTCGGCTTGCCGGTCGAGTCGAAGCCGGTCAGCGGGTAGTGGGAAATGACGTTGGTCTTGTCGAGGCCGACCCACAGGTCGCCCTTGCTATCGAGACAAAAGCCGTTGCGCACCGGGGCCGTCGTACTGAACGCCGCCCCCGGCAGCGTGTAATCCGGAATGGCGATATAGCCGCTCGCCGCGTTGAAGTGGAAGAAGTAGAACGTATCGGGGTTCTGGCCGGCCGCCACGAGAATGCGCTTGCCGCTCACGCTCGCCACCTGCGCGAAATGGTTGCCGCGACCGGCGTCGGCGAGATTGATGCGCGGATCGGACGGATACGTGATCGGGTCGATGGTGTTGGCCACAAAGGTGCCGCCAGCCGTGCCCGAATAGATATTCATGCCGCCGTAGAACAGCGCGCCATCGGTGCCCGGATCCGGCGCCGCATTGCCTTCGAAGTTGAGCGACTGGAGCTTCCAGCGCAGCGTGCTGGTGCCGTCGTAAGCCTGCAGATCGGTGCCGCCGTTGCGGCCGAGGTCCCACGAGCCGCCCCACGGATTGTTCAGCACGTACAGCGTGCCCGCGGAATCCTTGCCGATGCCGACCACGCGCGTAAAGCGCTTGTCGCCCACCTGGCCCTTGATGCCCGTGGTCGTGTCGAGATAGCCGCCCAGCACGCCGAACGTGCCGGTTTGAGACGGCGTGCCCGCGACGCTGAAGGTCTTGATGTTCATGTCGGGACCCGACTCGCCGATCATCAACTGCGAGGTCTGCGCATCGAAATACAGCGACGACGGCCGCGCCGTGGACGCCAGCTGGATGGTGTTCAGGAGCTGACCGCCGGCGCCGAACTCGAGCACGGCGCCCGCGCTCTTCTGCGCGACCCAGAGGTTGCCGCTCGCGTCGAGCGTCAGCGCGCCCGGGCCCGCCACGCTGATATCGCGTTGCCAGGCTCCGTCCGTGGTGTACACACGCACGCGGTTGCCGGGGCAATCGCTCACGTAGAGCAGCGAGCCCGAGGTCGCGAGTCCGGTGACGACATCGGCGAGCTTTTCGGTCGTATCGGCGCTCACGGGGATCAGCAGGTCGCGCGCGCCGCTCGTGCGGTTGTAGCGCCCGACGTTGCCGCTGCCATACGTGGTGTTGTACTGCATCGCGACGAACAGCGAAGTCGCGTTGCCCGTGATCGCGCCGCCCTGGAAGTCGCCGTGCCCGCCGATCGAGCCGAGGCTCTGGCCGTTCTGGTAAATCGCCACGCCGCCTTCGTTTTCATCCCACATCGACGACGTGTAGATGACGCCTTCGGGCGCGACCCACATCGAGCGGGCCACGTTGCCCACGTGCGTCGCGTTGGTGCCGTAGGTGTTCGCAATCCAGTCGGTGGAGTATTGCGCTTCGCAAACGGGCGCAGCCGTTGCGGTGAGAGCGGCCGCCAGCCAGGCTGCGCCGATTCGATGCAAGATCATGAGAGATTCTTTGATTCGTACACCTTACGGTGCAACAGTTGAAGATGCCGTGCTGCCCACGCGGCAAATGCGCAGGCCGATTCCCGACGATTCGCATCCGTGCGCACCGCCGCATGCGGCGTCATGCGTCGAATTGGTGTGGAGCTTCGTCAGAGTTAACGGCAGCCGCCCTGCGGGAATTGAGTGCTTTTTGATCGAACGCCGAGCCGCGAAGATTACAGGCGTAAAAAAAGGCGCGACGGCCTTCGCCGTCGCGCCTCGTGCTGAACGTATCCGCTCAGTCGGGAGTCAGCAGCACTTCCCCGCTCCCGACCCATAGCGGGCGTTTTGCCGCTCGCGGAAAAACTCCTCGTAGGTCATGACCGGGCGGCCGGGATGCGTCTCGCGCGCATGCGCGACGTAGCCCTCGTAGTCCGGCAAACCGACCATCAAACGCATGGCCTGGCCGAGATAGCGCCCGGCCGTCTGTACGTTGTCGCGAAGTCCCGAGAACATGATGTGCTCCGTTCAGTAACGTCGATCAATGCACGCGATTCGTCACGGCCGCCGCGCCGCCGGCCGGCATCGCCTGATACGGCGTTTCCTGCACGGTCGGACGGTCGATGCGGCGCGCACGCGCAATCGCGATCAGGCCATACACGACGATGCTGACCACCACGAAGATGAACAGGCCGGAGAGCGCGGCGTCAACGTAGTCGTTGAAGACCATGCGCTGCATCTGCTCGAGCGACTTGGCGGGCGCGACGATCTTGCCATCCGCGATCGCCGCCGAGAGCTTCTGTGCGTGCGCGACGAAGCTGACCTTCGGGTTGCTGTCGAAAATCTTCTGCCAGCCCGCCGTGAGCGTGCAGATGAGGAGCCACACCGTGGGCAGTGCCGTGACCCATGCGAACTTCTCGCGCTTCATCTTGAAGAGCACGACGGTGGCGAGCATCAGCGCGATACCGGCGAGCATCTGGTTCGAGATGCCGAACAGCGGCCACAGCGTATTGATGCCGCCCAGCGGATCGACCACGCCCTGGTAGAGGAAGTAGCCCCACGCCGTCACGCACAAGCCCGTGGCGATCAGGTTGGCCGGCAGCGACTCCGTGCGCTTGAGCGACGGGTGGAACGTGCCGAGCAGGTCTTGCAGCATGAAGCGGCCCGCACGCGTGCCCGCGTCAACGGCGGTCAGGATGAAGAGCGCCTCGAAGAGGATGGCGAAGTGATACCAGAACGCCATCATCGCCTCGCCGCCCACCACCTGGTGCAGGATCTGCGCCATGCCTACGGCCAGCGTCGGGGCGCCGCCGGCGCGCGCGACGATGGTCGTTTCGCCCACGGCCTGCGCGGTGTGCGTAAGCATGTCCGGCGTGAGCACGAAGCCCCAGTGACCCACGGTTGCCGCGACGGCGTCCGGCGTCGTGCCGAGCACGGCGAGCGGTGCGTTCATCGCGAAGTACACGCCCGGCTCGATCACCGAGGCGGCCACGAGTGCCATGATCGCGACGAACGATTCCATCAGCATCGCGCCGTAACCGATGAAGCGTGCGTTGGTTTCGTTATCGAGCAGCTTGGGCGTCGTGCCCGAGGAGATCAGCGCATGGAAACCCGATACCGAGCCGCACGCAATCGTAATGAAGAGGAACGGGAACAGGTTGCCCGACCAGACCGGACCCGTGCCGTCGATGAACTTCGTGAAGGCCGGCATCTTCAGTTCCGGCGCGACGATCAAAATGCCGATCGCGAGCGCGAGAATCGTGCCGATCTTGAGGAACGTCGAGAGGTAGTCGCGCGGCGCGAGCAGCAGCCACACCGGCAGCACCGAAGCGACGAAGCCGTAGCCAATCAGGATCCAGGTGAGCTGCGTGCCCGTGAACGTGAACATCGCTGCGAGCGTGGGCGAATCGTGCACGTGCTGGCCGAAGGCGATGGAAGCCATCAGCAGTACGAAACCGATGATCGAGATCTCGCCGATCTTGCCCGGGCGGATGTAGCGCACGTAGAGGCCCATGAAGATCGCGATGGGAATCGTCGCGGCCACCGTGAACGTGCCCCACGGCGAGTTCGTGAGCGCCTTCACCACGATCAGCGCGAGCACCGCGAGGATGATGATCATGATGAGGAAGGTGCCGAACAGCGCGATCACGCCCGGCACCGGGCCGAGCTCCATCTTCACGAGGTCACCGAGCGAGCGGCCGTCGCGGCGCGTGGAAAGGAACAGCACCACGAAGTCCTGCACGGCGCCCGCGAACACCACGCCCGCGAGAATCCACAGCATGCCGGGCATGTAGCCCATCTGCGCGGCCAGCACCGGACCGACGAGCGGACCCGCGCCCGCGATCGCCGCGAAGTGATGGCCGAACAGCACGAACTTGTTGGTAGGCACGTAGTCGAGCCCGTCGTTGTGGCGCACGGCCGGCGTCATGCGCAGGCCGTCGAGCTGCAGCACCTGCGTGGCGATGAAGCGGCTATAGAAGCGATACGCGATCAGATAGACGCACACGGCGCAGATCACGATCCACAGTGCGCTGATTCGCTCGCCGTGCGCGAGCGCGATGGTGCCGAACGCGAACGCGCCAAGCAGCGCGACCAGCGTCCAGACGACAAAACTGGATGTCCGACTCATGCGGTGTCTCCATTGTGTTTTTAGCTTTGTGTCCGGCATCGGAACCGGACCCTGGCGCGCCGTCCACAGCATCGTGGCGATGGCGGCGCATGCATGACGCATTACGCCATGTCGTGGGCGGTAGTATTCGCTTTCAGACCGTTAGCCACAACCGGACAACTACGTAAGTGCGCTACGTAGAACTACGTAGGCGAGGCAACAATTCGTTGCGCACGCAACGACAATCGCATCCACCGCACAACGCGTCGGGCGAGGACACCATCTCCCACGGGGCGTGAATTTGGCGCCTGCGCCGCGCGCGCCCGGTTATGCTTGCAGACTCAGCTTCCGAACACCGTCATGCCCGCCCCATTTTTCTTCGCCGACCGCCGCCTGAAGACGAAAATCTTCCTGCTCGCGGTCGTACCGTTCCTCGCGGCCATTGCCGGCATCGGGATCGGCGTGCGCCAGCAGGCCACACAGCTCGCGCAAACGCAGCACGCGACGATGCAGAGCGCGTATATGTCGAGCAAGGAAATCGAGCTGCGCCACTACGTGGAGCTGGCCACGAGCGCCATCGCGCCACTCTATGCGCCCGAGGAAAACACCAGCGACGCGTTGCCCGCGCCCGAGAGCGAAGCGGACCGCCAGCTGGCCGCGCTAGCCGTGCTGCAGAAGATGGACTTCGGCCCCGACGGCTATTTTTTCGTCTACGACATGCACGGGCGCTCGCTCATGCATCCGCGCGAGCCCGCGCTGGTCGGCCAGGATCTCTGGAACCTGCGCGACCCGCAGGGGGCGCTCACGATCCAGCAACTGATTGCCGCGGCCCAGCGCGGCGGCGGCTACGTGCGCTATATGTGGCACCGGCCGTCCACGGGCAAGCTCGCGCCCAAGCTCGGCTATGTCGTGCCGCTGCCGCGCTGGGGCTGGATGATCGGCACCGGCATCTATCTCGACGACGTCGATTCGACGCTCGCGCACATCGACGAGCGCGCCTCCGCGAATATCGAGCACACCATTCAATGGCTCGGCGTAATCGCACTCGCGGGCGTGCTCGTGATCGCGCTCGGTGCGCTCGTGCTCAACGTGAGCGAGCACCGCAGCACCGACGCCAAACTCAAGCGCCTCGCGCAGCAGGTGGTCGAGTCGCAGGAGCAGGAGCGGGCGCGGCTCTCGCGCGAACTGCACGACGGCATCAGCCAGATGCTCGTTTCGGTGAAGCTGCTGCTCGAGTCGGCGCTGGCGCGCTTCGAGCGCGGCGAAACGCGTGTGCCTGCCGCCGAAGCGTCGCTCGCCACCGGCCTCTCACGGCTTTCCGACACGCTGCGCGAAGTGCGCAGCATCTCGCACGCGCTGCGCCCCTCGATGCTCGACGACCTGGGCCTCGCCGCCGCGTTGGAGCAACTCACGCGCGAGATGGCCGAGCAAACGGGCATCGAGATCGCCTTCACGCAAACCGCGCCGAAACCGGCGAGCAAAAAGGCGCAAGTCCCCGCACTGCCGGACGCCGTCAACACCGTGCTCTTTCGCATTGCTCAGGAAGCGCTCACCAATATCGTGCGGCACGCACAAGCGGCGCGCGCCGCGCTCACGCTCGAGGTCGCCGCGAGCGGCGTGACACTCGCCATTGCCGACAACGGCCGCGGCTTCGACGTGGCGCACGCGCTGGCCGACCCGCGCGCGGGTCTGGGCCTGCGCAACATGCGCGAGCGCCTCGAGTCGCTCGGCGGGCGCCTCGACATCACCTCGCAGCCCGGCCATACGCTCGTCACCGCGTGGGTGCCTATTACGTCGAATGCAGCGTCCAATGCGGCGCCCAATGCAGCATCCAAAGCCGCTGTTTCAGGAACACCGAAATGACGATGACGAATGCAAACGTGAACGATTCGACCAGCGCGGGCGCCAAACCCGCGCGGCTCGTCCTCGTGGACGACCATCCTCTCGTGCGCGACGGCCTGCGCGCACGGCTCGAAGCCGTGCCGGGTTTCGAGGTGGCGGGCGAAGCCGGCAACGCCGACGAAGCCATCGCGCTCGCCGCGTCGCTCGAACCCGATCTCGTGCTGATGGACGTGGGCATGGCCGGCGTGAACGGCATCGCGCTCGCGGGTATTTTCCACGAGCGCTTTCCGGCCATCCGCGTGTTGATGCTGTCGATGCACGACAACGTCGAATACGTGACCGAGGCGGTGCGTGCGGGTGCGAGCGGCTACGTGCTCAAGGATTCGCCGGCCACCGAGATCATCCGCGCGATCGAGGCAGTGCTGGCCGGGCGCACGTATTTCAGCGCGGGCCTGAGTGCGCGCATGATCCAGGCGTCGGCGCGCAGCACACCCGTCGAGCGTCTCACGCCGCGCGAGCGGGACATTCTCGACGCGCTCGCGCAAGGACTCTCGAGCAAGCAGATCGCACAGCGCGAGGGACTTTCGGTGCGCACGGTGGAAACGCACCGGCTCAACCTCAAGCGCAAGCTGGAGATCGAAGGCCAGGCGGAGTTGATCAAGTTCGCGGTGGAGCACCGCAGAAAGTGAAACGGGCGCTCCGGCTTACCCGGAGCGCCCGTTAATGCGCAATGCGTGTACAACCACCGATCGACGATCAGCTGCGCGCGTTGTGGTCGACGAGGAACTTGATGAGGCCGTCGATGCCGCCCTTGGCGATCTGGTCGGCAAATTGCGTCTGGTAGACCTGGATCAGCCAGGCGCCCATCATGTTGATGTCGTAAATCTTCCAGCCGTTGGGTGTTTGCGTGAGACGGTAGTCGATGGCGTCATCGCCGCCGTTGCTGATCACGTGCGACTGCACCACGGTGTCTTTCGCGCCCGCACCCGTGTTCGACGGTGCGAACTTGAAGTTCACCTGGGTATCGCGAAGTTGCGAGAGCGACGAGGCATACGTCTTCACGAGCAGGAGTTGAAATTGCTCATACAGCTTCTGCTGTTGTTCGGGCGTGGCCGTCGCCCAGGGTTTGCCAACGGCGATCCGCGTGGTGCGTTTGAAGTCGGTGGCGGGAACGAAATGGGTCTCGACCACCTGGGTGATCTTGTTCATGTCGCCGCCGCGTGCCTGCGGGTCGGCCTGCATCGCCTTCACGGTGCCTTCCACGGCGGCCTTGACGACGGCGTCCGGCGTGGTTTGCGCGAACGCGGCGCCCGAAATGCCCGTGAAACAGGCGGCGACGAAAAATGCGGTCAGGTAACGTTTCATACGCTCTTCTGGAACAGTGAAATTCAGGCGCCGGTACAGTGCGACTCAGTGCGTGCGGTTAAGTGCAAGTGCAATCACGTAACCTTCACGCCGCCGGCTGAGCCAGTATAACGGCTTTGGCAGATGCGCTGCCGGGGCGCTGCCTCGAGCCCAGGTGTGCAAGACCCGCGCCGGGACGGGCGGGGCCGGTATACTTGTGCGTTTCGCGTCAAAGAACCTAATTGACAGGGCCCCCTCGCCTGTATGCTGAAGCCATTCATCATTAGCCTCGTCGCCTGGTCGGTGCGCCGCGCGGCGTGGGTGATCACACTTGCAATCGTGCTTGCCGTGCTCTCCGGCGTGTACGTTGCGAGGCATTTCAAGATCAATACCGACGTCAGCGGTCTCGTCGAGAACACGGCCGAGTGGGCCGCGTTGAGCGAAGCCAAGGACAAGGCGTTCCCGCAGCGCGCGAGCTCGCTGCTCGTGGTCGTCGAAGCCGACGCGCCCGAACTCGCCGACGCCGCCGCCGACAAGCTCGCGCAAGCGCTCAAGGCCGACTCGCGCGAATTCAGCGCCGTCTCGCAGCCCGCGGGCGGCCCGTTCTTCCAGCACAACGGCCTGCTGTTCCCGTCCACGGCCACGGTGCTCTCGACCACGGGCCAACTCGTGCAGGCGCGCCCGCTGGTGAACCAGCTCGCGAAGGATCCGAGTCTCGCGGGTCTGGCCGGCACGCTCACGACCACGCTGCAACTGCCGCTCACGATCGGCCAGATCAAGTTGCCGCAAATGGCGAATCTGCTCGGCAGCGCCGCCAACGTCGTCGACGATGTGCTCGCCGGCAAGCCCGCGGCGTTCTCGTGGCGCGCGCTCGTCGACAAGGACGCGGCCACGAAGCCCGCGTTCGCATTCATCACCGTGCAGCCGGTGCTCAACTTCGCCGCGCTCAAGGCAGGCGCAAACGCGTCGGAGGCGATCCGCGCGACCGCCGCCTCGCTTCATCTCGACAGCGAATTCGGCGCGCGCGTACGCCTCACGGGCGAACAGCCGCTCGCCGACGACGAGTTCGCCTCGGTGCAGGACGGCGCCGCGCTCAACGGCGTGATCACGATCATCGTCGTGCTCGCCATCCTGTGGCTCGCGCTGCGCTCGGGCAAGCTGATCGGCGCGACGCTCATCACGCTCGTGATCGGTCTCGTCATCACGGCCGCGCTCGGCCTCATGATGATCGGCTCGTTCAACATGCTCTCGGTCGCGTTCATGGTGCTGTTCGTGGGGCTAGGCGTCGATTTCGGCGTGCAGTTCGGCGTGAAGTACCGCGAGGAGCGCTTTCAGGACGAGCGGCTCGACGCCGCGCTCCTCAAGACCGCGCGCACCATCGGCGTGCCGCTCACGCTCGCGGCCATCGCCGTGGCCGAAAGTTTCTTTTCCTTCCTCCCGACCGCCTACAAGGGCCTCTCGGAACTCGGGCAGATCGCGGGCGTGGGCATGTTCGTCGCGTACGTCTGCAACATGACGGTGCTGCCGGCGCTCATCCGCGTGTTCAATCCGGGAGGCGAGCGCGCCTCGCCGGGCTTCGCGTTCCTCGCGCCCGTCGACAGATGGCTCGCCGAGCATCGCAAGCCCGTGCTGATCACCACGCTCATCATCGTGGTGGGCGCGACGCCCTTGCTGCTGCATCTGCGCTTCGACTTCAATCCGCTGCATCTTAAGGATCCGCATACCGAGTCGATGGCGACGCTGCTCGCGCTCAAGAACTCGCCGGTCATCTCGATCAACGACGTGAGCGTGCTCGCGCCGTCGCTCGAAGAAGCCGACAAGATCGCCGCGCGGCTCTCGAAGCTGCCGGAAGTGGCGCGCGCCACCACGCTCAGCTCGCTGATTCCCGACGATCAGCAGCAAAAGCTCATGCTGATCTCGAGCGCCGCGCAGCAGCTTCTGCCCGCGCTCACGCAGCAGCCGTCTTCGCCCGTGACCGACGAAGTGCGCGTGCAGACGCTCAAGCGCGCAGCCAACCAGTTGTCGCTCGCCGCGGGCGACCATCCGGGGCCGGGCGCGGCGGAGGCGAAGCATCTGTCCGACGCGCTCACGAAGCTCGCGAACGCGAGCCCGGCCACGCGCGACCGCGCGGAGACCGCCTTCAGCCTCACGCTCAAGCTGGCCTTCGCGCAGCTCGCGCGCCTGTTGCAACCCTCGGAGATCACGCGTGAGAACCTGCCGCCCGAGATGGCGCGCGACTGGGTGGCGCCGACCGGCCAGGCGATCGTGGACGTCGCGCCGCGCGTGCCGCCGGGCGTCGATCCCAACGACGACGTGATGCTCGCGCGCTTCGCGCACGCGGTAAAGGCGGCGGAGCCGAACGCGATCGGCGGGCCGATCTCGATCCTGCACTCGGCGAACGTGATCATCCTCGCGTTCTTCCAGGCAGCGGGGTGGTCGGTGCTGCTCATCACCGCGCTGCTCTGGATCACGCTGCGCAATTTCGGCGACGTGCTGCGCACGCTCATTCCTCTGCTGGTATCGGCGCTCGTGACGCTCGAACTGTGCGTCGTATTTGGAATTCAGCTAAATTTCGCCAACATCATCGCGCTTCCCCTGATGCTCGGTGTCGGCGTCGCGTTCAAAATCTACTTCGTGATGGCCTGGCGCGCGGGGCAGACCGGCCTCCTGCATTCGAGCCTCACACACGCGGTGCTTTTTTCCGCCGCAACCACGGCCACCGCGTTCGGGAGCCTGTGGCTATCGCATCATCCGGGCACGTCGAGCATGGGCAAGCTGCTCGCACTGTCCTTGTTCTGTACGCTAATAGGCGCCGTGGTGTTCCAGCCGGTGCTGATGGGCAAGCCGCGCGCAAAACGCGCGAGATCGGAAACTCAGGGGATCGACCAATGAAGAAGAATCAAGCCGCGCTCACCATGGCGGCGGCGAGCCTGGCGCTCCTCGTGACGTCGGGTTGCGCCACGGGCCCCGACCGCAAACCGGGCGATCCGTTCGAGCCCGCGAATCGCGCAATTTTCACGTTCAACGACAAACTCGATACCTACGTCGCGCAGCCGGTTGCCAAGGGCTACCAGAAGGTGACGCCGCAGCCGCTGCGTCAGGCGATCACGAACTTCTTCTCGAACATCGGGGACGTCGACAACTTCGCAAACAACGTACTGCAGTTGAAGATCACCGACGCCGTCCAGGATCTGATGCGCATCGCGATGAACACGACCTTTGGTCTGGGCGGCCTGATCGACTTCGCGACGTTGGCGGGGCTGCCCAAGCATCATCAGGACTTCGGCCTCACGATGGGCCATTACGGCATGCCGGCCGGTCCGTATCTCGTGCTGCCGCTGTTCGGGCCCAGTTCGGTGCGCGACGGCATCGGCATGGCCGTGGACGTGAAGTTCAACGTCATCAACTACTTCGAGCCGGCGGTGCGCAACCCGATGTATCTCGCGCAGTTCATCAGCGCGCGTGCGGACCTGCTCGGCGCAACCGACCTGCTCAAGCAGGCGGCGCTCGACCCGTATTCGTTCGTGCGCGACGCCTACCGCCAGCAGCGCGAATCGCTGATCCGCGGCTCGCGGGGCAACAATGCGCCGCTGCCCAATTACGGCGAACCGGGCGGCGAGGCCGCCCCGAACGAGAACGGGGCACCCAATTACGAGGATCCGGGCGAGTCGGGCGGTGCGGGTGGCGCGGCGGCCCCCGGCGCGTCGAACAATGGTCTGCCGAATTACGACGATCCGGGCGAGGGGAGCGCGACGGGCGCTGCTGCGACGGGCGCTGCTGCGACGGGCGCTGCTGCGACGGGTGCTGCCGCGGCGGGTGCAGGTCCAGGTGCTGCTGCCGCGGCCGGTACGGCGGGTGTAGCGGCAGCGGCGGCCGCTTCCGCACCGGCGGGCGCATCGGCGCCTGTCGCGGCTTCGGGCGCAACGGCAGTTCCTGCGAAGCCGGCATCGGCGCCCTGAACGCAACATAGCGGCCGCCCGTTTGCGGGCCGGCGGCGTACAAACGCAAAAAAACCCGGCAACCTTTCCAGGTTGCCGGGTTTTTTATTGCATCGTGCGCGCCGCTCAATGCACCGAAGCGTCCTCGCTCTCGGCCTGGCGCTCCGCTTCATTCGCCGCCGCCAGCGCCGTGGCGTCCGCGGTCGTCTGCACGGTCTGCCGATAGCGCTCGTAGGCTTCGTCGGCGTAGCGGATGCGCTCGCGGCCGTGCGGGGCCGGCACGCCGTCGGCGCCCAGGTTGACGAACACCATCTTTTCGATCGTCAGGATGCTCTTGCGCGTGATCTTGTTGCGCACCTCGGCGCGCAGCGTGATCGACGTGCGGCCGAATTCCGTGGCCGTGATGCCGAGCTCGATGATGTCGCCCTGACGCGCCGAACTCACGAAGTTGATCTCCGACATGAACTTGGTCACCACGCGCTGGTTGTCGAGCTGGCAGATCGCGTAGATCGCCGCTTCTTCGTCGATCCAGCGCAGCAGGCTGCCGCCGAACAGCGTGCCGTTCGGATTCAGGTCTTCAGGCTTGACCCACTTGCGAGTATGAAAATTCATAGCTGGTAACTCCCCGAAATGTGATTCGTCCCCAGCTCGCAGGAACGAACCTAGGGTTAACGCTGAGATGTTACCAGAGATAGGGGTTTACCCTAGGTATTTCAATAACCCGCCAGGATCATTTGGGGAAAAAAGCGCCGGTCGCCGTCAACACCTGCCGAGCGGCGCTCAGCGACTGGCGTGCCGCTTTCGCGTCCGCGGCCACGCGCAGCAGGCCGCCCAGTTGCGCCGGGTCGCGCGCCAGCTCGCGCAGGACCGGGAGCACCGCTGTCGTGCCGTCGTCGCGCAAGCCGGCCATGGCCGCGTTCGGCAGACTGCGCCACGCCGGATCGACGATCGCGCGGCACACCGCGAACGGCACGCCATGCGCGGCCGCCGCAACGGCGGCCAGATGTGATTCCATGTCGACGGCGAGCGCCCCGCACGCGCTGAACAGCGCGGCCTTGTCCGCCGCGCCGGTAAGCGGCGCGGCAACGGCCGCCTCCACGCCGCGCCGGGTTTTCGCGGCGAGCGGCGAGGCCATCAGCGCGTCGGCCATGCGTGCGCTCCAGGCGGCATCGGTCGCGACGCGGCCGAACGGCCCTTCGATCGCCTGCGCGATCACGAGGGTGCCCGGCTCGAGATCGGGCGCCAGACCGCCCGCCGTGCCGAAGCTGACGATGCCCGCCGCGCCGTCCTTGAGCGCCGCCGCAAGTGCGCTCTGCAGTAGATCCGCGCGCGCGGCGTAGACGGCGCGCACGCCGTCCTGGCCCTTGCCCGCGGCAATGCCCGCCTCGAAGGCCATACCCGTCACTGCGATCACAGGCAAGGCACGCGCCTTGATACCCGCCGCCACGCTCACAGACCGACCGTGACGCGCGTCACGCCCGCGCGCTTGAGGTTGCGGTAGCGCGCCAGCGCCCACAGCGGGAAGAACTTGCGATAGCCGTGGTAGCGCAGATAGAACACGCGCGGAAAGCCCGTGGCCGTGAAGCG
This sequence comes from Paraburkholderia sp. BR10937, assembly GCF_040965695.1. Classification (NCBI taxonomy): domain Bacteria; kingdom Pseudomonadati; phylum Pseudomonadota; class Betaproteobacteria; order Burkholderiales; family Burkholderiaceae; genus Paraburkholderia; species Paraburkholderia sp. BR10937. Next base: position 140,920 of record NZ_JBFRCL010000005.1, on the reverse strand, counting down.
CGTTTCGTCCCAGAGCCCGTGTTCCTGCTGCGTTGTCTGCAGATACTCGATGCCGCGTGCCACCGCCGGATGATCGACCGCGCCCGCGGCCATCAGGCCGAGCAGCGCCCAGGCCGTTTGCGAAGCCGTGCTCGAGGCGCGCTCGTAGCCGCGGTATTCGAGCTTGTAGCTCGTGCCGTCTTCGCCCCAGCCGCCGTCGTCGTTCTGGATCTGCACGAGCCATTGCACCGCGCGCTTCATGCGCGGGTCGTCGTGGCCGAGGCCGGCCGCGTTGAGGGCGCACAGCGCCGTCCACGTGCCGTAGATGTAGTTCATGCCCCAACGGCCGTACCAGCTGCCATCGGCTTCCTGCTCTTCGAGCAGATAGTTGTACGCGCGGCGCGCGTGCTCGCTCGCGGCCGGCAGTTCGCCGAGCTGCGCGAGCATCGACAGGCAGCGGCCCGAGACGTCGGCGGTCGGCGGATCGAGCAGTGCGCCGTGGTCCGAGAACGGGATGTTGTTCAGGTAGTACTGCGTGTTCTCCGGCTCGAACGCGCCCCAGCCGCCGTTGCTGCTTTGCATACCGACCACCCATTCGCGCGCGCGGGCGATCGGGGCGTCGTAGGCATTCGTGTTGTCGAGCTTGTCCACGCGGTCCATCGCGGCCACGACCACGGCCGTGTCGTCGACGTCGGGGTAGTGCGGGTTCGCGTACTGGAACGCCCAGCCGCCCGGGCGCACCGCCTCACGGCGCGAGATCCAGTCGCCGCGCACGTCGAGAATCTGCAGCGGACGCAGCCATTCGAGGCCGCGGCGCGCGGCTTCCTCGGCGCGGGCGTCGCCGGTCTCCAGCAGGGCATGCGCCGCCAGCGACGTGTCCCACACCGGCGAGAGGCAGGGCTGGACGTACGCCTCCTCCGTGTGGACCGTCACCAGCTTTTCGAGCGACTGGCGCGCGATCGCGCGGTGCGGATGATCGGCGGGATAGCCGAGCACGTCGTACATCATCACGGCGTTGGCCATGGCCGGGAAGATCGCGCCCAGACCGTCCTCGCCGTTCAGGCGCTCGTCGACGAACGCCACCGCGGCGTCGATCGCGCGCTGGCGCAAGTAGTTCGGAAAGAGCGGATCGGTCACCCGCAGCACGCCGTCCACGGCGCGGAAGAAACCGAACCAGCCCTTGCTCTGATGCGGCGAGCGGGCGTTCAGGCCCACGCTCACCGGCGCGCCGCGGAACAGCTCGTCGATGCGCACGCCACGCGGGTTACGCGCCACCGGACGCTTCGCGCCCAGCACGAGCAGCGGCACGATCACGGTGCGCGCCCAGTACGACACCTTCGACAGATGGAACGGGAACCACTGCGGCAGCAACGTGATCTCGACGGGCATCATCGGGACTGCGTACCACGTGATCACGCCGAAGAGCGCGAGCAGGATACGCGTGAACACGTTGACCTGCTCCGCGCCGCCCGCCACGAGAATCGCCTCGCGCGCACGCACCATGTGCTCGGCGTCTTCAGCATCGCCGATCATCTTGAGTGCGAAGTAAGCCTTCACGCTTGCGCTCACGTCCATCGCGCCGTCGGTGAAGAGCGGCCAGCCGCCTTCGGGCAGCTGGATGCGGCGCAGGTAGCGCGCGATCTTCTGTTCGAGCTCGAGGTTCGCGGTTTCGCCCAGGTAATGCACGAGCAGCACATATTCGGCCGGGATCGTGGCGTCCGCTTCGAGTTCGTAGACCCAATGGCCATCGGCGCGCTGGTCGGCGAGGATCGCATCGGTCGCGCGCACGACGGCGGCGTCGAGCGTGGCGAGCGGTGCGGCCGTCTCTTCGGCAAACGTGGGGGTGGGCATCGCCACGCCTGGCGTGGCGACGCCGAGCATGTCCTGGGATAAATCGTTCATCTACGTTCCAAATTTTCGGTCAGGAGCAGCTCGGCGGCCTTACGGCCTGAGCGGATCGCTCCTTCGATCGTCGCGGGCAGACCGGTAGCCGTCCAGTCGCCAGCAAGCATCAGATTGTTCCAGCGCGTGCGCGTCGCGGGGCGGCGCCATTCCTCGTCGGGCACCGCGGCGAAGGTCGCGCGCGCATCGCCGCACACGCGCCAGGTGGGCAGCGGCTCGAGCGGCAGCGAGGCCGCCTCGGCCACGTCGGCCCACACGCGGCGCGCGATCTCCTCGGGATCGAGGTCGAGCACGCCGTGCGCGTCGTGGATCGTCGCCGACAGGCGCCCTTCGGCCGTGCACAGCCAGTGGGCCGTGCCATTGACGAGCGCCATCGGCGTCACGAGGCCCGGCGGCGCTGACACCGAGTAGTGCACGGTGACGATCGCATTGTGGCGCTGCGGTGCCTGCAGCGACGGCACGAGCGCCGCGGCGGCCACGCCGGGCACGGCCAGCACCACCGCTTCGTCGGGAGCGAGCGCGATGCGCCCGCCTGGAAAATCGAGTGCGGAGACGCGGCCCGCCGCGTCGTCGTACTCAATCTCCCTGAGCGGCGAGTCGAGGCGAATCGCCGCGCCGCCGTGCTGAAGCATGCGCAAAGCCGGATCGACGAATGCGCTGGAAAGGCCCCCGCGCGCCGCCAGCGGCCGGAACGACTCGCCACCCGCCGCGAGCGACTCGCGCAGCATCGCGCCCGCCAGCTCCGCGCTGCCCACGCGCGGCTCGACATTGAGCGCCGTGAGAAAGAACGGGTGCAGCAGCCGGTCCCACAGCACACCTTCGCAGCGCATGGTCTGCGCCATCGTGCGGCCCGGCTTGGCGAACAGGAGCGGCAGCAGCCCCAGATAGTCCGCGGCGCGCGTACCCGGTACGCGCGAGCGCGAGTCGCCGATCCAGAACGGCATGCGCGAACGCGAGAAGCGCACCGTCCAGCGCGAGCGCGCGGCGATATCCATGAACGCGAAGCCCGGCTCGGCGGGGCCCGAGAGCGCGTCGCCGGCGCCGATCGTGCGCACATACTCGAGCGTGCGCGCATGTCCCGCCAGCACCAGATGATTGCCCGTGTCGAGCGTCGCCGAAAGCGTGCGGTCGTAGTACGAGCGGCAGCGTCCACCTGCCTGGCTGGCGGCCTCGTAGAGCGCCACCTGCACGCCGCGCCGCTGAAGCCGCACGGCCGTCGCGAGGCCCGCAAGCCCAGCGCCGATGACGTGGACTAGCCGAGGCATCAGAACAGCGCGTAACGCGCGACGATCCACATGAGCCGTGCGCGCGGCTTGCTGACTTTCGTGCGCGGCAGGTCGAAGCCGCGATCCACGGTGCGCTCGAGCAGCACGCGGTAGACGCCCGACATGATGCGCGGCGCTTTCACCTGCGCGCGGGGCGCTGCGTCCATGATCGCGTCGGCCTGCGCGAAGTGCGCGCGGGCGCGCTGCACGAGCGTCTCGCACACACGCGGCAGTGACGGGTCGGCGGCGATCGTGTGCGGATTACCCGCCGCGATCCCTTCGCGCGCGAGCAGTTCGCGCGGCAGATAGCAGCGGTTGATGTCCGCGTCTTCGTCGATGTCGCGCAGGATGTTGGTGAGCTGCAGCGCGCGCCCCAGATGGTGCGACAGCAAGCGGCCCGGCTCCTCCTGCATCCCGAAAATCCTCACCGACAGCCGGCCTGCGGCGCTCGCCACGCGGTCGCAGTACAGGTCGAGCGTGTCCTCATCGGGGGCGCAGATGTCCTCGGCGGCGTCCATGGCCATGCCGTCGATCATCGCGTGAAAATCTTCGCGCTGCAGCCCGAACGTATGGATGTGGCGCGTGAGCGCCGCGAGCGAGGCGCGCGGCGTGCCGGCATAGCACGCGTCGATGTCGGCGCGCCATTGGTCGAGCCCCGCCGCGCGCTCGGCGCGCGGCAGGTCGCTGTCCGCGATGTCGTCGACAGCGCGGCAGAAGGCGTAGACCTGATACATGGCGTCGCGCTGCGCAGGGGGCAGGATCCGCATCGCCAGATAAAACGAACTGCCCGACGAAGCGGCGGCAGCGTCGGTTTGTTGTGTATCGTCCACGACGAGATTGGAAACAGCCAAGACGATCTCCGCTGGGGGCGCCCTCACGGGCGTTCGACTCTATTCGGGCCCGCATTGCCGCGGGTCGCCCGCGCGCGCGGACACGCGCGAGGCACCAGACCCTTAAATTGCTCGCCAGGAGGCGCGCAAGGCCGGAAACGGGCAAAAGTATATCAACCTTTGGGGCGACCCGCGTAGGGCGGTCGGCGCATGAGGGCCGCAGTGGAGACACGACCGCGTAGCCCCGGAGCATGGGGCGATGAGCCGGATTGAGGCGGGGCCCGTCGGCGCCCCGGCGGGGATCAGGCGAGCGCGACCGAGCGGTTGCGCCCCTGGCGCTTGGCCGTGTAGAGGGCGGCGTCCGCCTCGTTGATCATGCCTTCGTAGTCGGGTGCGCCCGTGCGCGCCGTGGCGGCGCCGACGCTGGCCGTCACGGGCACGATCACGCCCTGCACCTCGATCGGTTCGTCGCCGATCGTGCGGCGGATCTTCTCGGCGACGTAGAGCGCGTCGTCGAGCGGCGTGCACGGCAGGAGCAGCGCGAATTCCTCGCCGCCGAAGCGGCCGAACACGTCCTGCTTGCGCACCACGCCCGAGACGCGCTGCGCCATCGAGCGCAGCACCGTGTCGCCGGCCACGTGGCCGAATTCGTCGTTGATGCGCTTGAAGTGGTCGAGGTCGAACAGCAGCATCGACAGCTCGCCGCCGTAGCGCTGCCAGCGCAGGAATTCGTCGGCGAGGCGCGTTTCGAAAAAGCGCCGGTTCGCGATGCCGGTGAGGCCGTCGCGGTCGGCGTATTCGCGCAGCCTCGCCACGGCGTCCTCGCGCTCGCGCTGCATGACGCTCACGTGCGTGACATCCGAGATGGTCACGCACACGGCGATCACGTCGCGCCCGCGCATGAGCGGCATGAAGGTGCAGTCCTGCTGCATGTAGTCCACGCCGCCCGTGATCGGCCGGTCATGGTCGAACTGGAACAGATACGGGCGTTGCTCCCACGAGCTGAACGCAAAGCTGCCCAGCTGGAACACGCTTTCCACCTTGCGCGTGAGCCACGCGCGCGGCAGGTCGGGGAAGCGTTCGAAAATGGAGCGGCCGATCACCTCCTCGGCGGTCACGCCGCTGTGATCCTGCATGAAGCGGTTCCAGCTCAGCACGTTCATGTCGCGATCGACCACGAATATGCCGAAGCCCACCCGTTCGACCACGAGGTCCGCTAGTGTTGGCAACCCGGCTGGCTCGTTCATAGGCTATGTAACAACGCGTCGATGGCCCGGCTCACGACATGGATCGACTCCTCGGCCATCAGCATGACGAGGTGGGCGCGAAAGCGCTGGTCTTCCAGCGCGAAGTTGACTTCGACGAGCAGCGCGACGTCCCAGGCGAGCAAGCCCGGCTGGAACACCTCGTCGAGCATGATCGCCTCGCCGAGCAGGCCCGGCTGCGAAAACACCGGCATGCGCCCGAGCTGGTCGAGCATCGACGACACGCACGCGCCCGTGAGCGCGTTGGCGACGTCGAACATCAGCTCTTCCTCGGTAAGGGCATCGTCGCCGATCGTCGCGTAAGGTCCGCCGACCAGGCTGCCAAGTTCGGCGATCTCGCCGCTGCGGCAGATCACCAGCGCCTCGCCCTTGATCTCCGAGCGAAAGCCCTGGCGCACGGCCGCAACCGGGCCGTCGATACCGGTCATCTCGCGCAGCGCCGCCGCGGCCTCGGAGACGGCAACCACGCGCACGCGCGGCACCGACAGCTCGATGAAGGCGTTGAGCAGCCCCGACAATCGCGTCGCAGCCTGCCCCATGCCGAGATTGGCGATCTCCTGCAGCGCGTCGCGCTGGAGTTCCGTGAACACTCGATCAGGCATACAACCCGTACTCCTTCAGGATGGGCAGCAGCGCCTCCTGGGTTACCGGCTTTGCGACGAACGCCGCCGCGCCGAGCGCCTGCACGCGCTCGCGGGCACGTGGCTGGACGTCCGCGGAAACGACGATCACGAACGTATTCAGGTCTTCGTGCTGCAACGCTTCGAGGACCTGGAAGCCCGTCAGGTCGGGCATCGTGAGGTCGAGGAACATCACAGCCGCGCGACCGGCGCGGTAATGGGCGAGCGCTTCGTGTCCGTTCGACGCGTACGAAATCGCCACGTCCCAGTCCTCGGGCAGCGCCTTCGTGAGCACCTTGCGGGCTAACAGCGAGTCATCGGCGATCACGATGGGCAAGGACATGGATATGCTGAATGAGTGTGCGTTGGACGGAGTGCGTTTCGACGGATTAACGGCGGCGCGGGCAATTACTTTAGGGGAGACTTCAAAGAAAATCGCGAACCGGGCCGAATAATTCGTAACGCATAAACGGACCCGCGCGCGGGCGGCCGACGCAAGGCGCATGGCCGCGCCGTTGCCCAATGGCTACCGGCAACCCGTATGCCGGTCGTGAAGGCCCTCGTCTGCATGCCTGCAGCCACCCCGTAGCATGGCCATGCGCCGCAATGGCGAGCATGGCGTTCATGCGAATGCGTTATTTATCGTGTCCGGGATTTTCGAATCAAATTGAATCAGATGCAACTCGCCGTTAATCAATCCACGAACAAAATCGACTCATTCCGGCTAATTTATGGAAATAAATGATTCATCCCCTAAATAAAGAACGTCGATTATCCCTTTGTGGTACGTTTGCGCTTCGCCGATTTTCGCGAATTTGGCATCCGGCGAGAGGAAAACCCCCTGGGCGGTCTGCCTGCCGCACGATGCTTGCGGCGCGCCGGGGATGCGCTGGCGTCGGGGCGTCATCGCGGTCGTTTATCATGTCGACTGCCCCGCCGCCTTTTCCCTGCTTTTCCGTACGATGATTGCTGACCGGCCCGAGCGGCCAGACGAACGCATACCCCAGCCGCCCCCTGCCGACGACGCGCCGTTTCCGGCCGCGCCGGGCCACGACTTCACGGTACGCCGGCGCACGCTGCTCGCGCTGCTCGTCGCGGCGATCGTGCTGCCGTGCCTCTACGTCGCCGCCATGGCGTACAACGACCTGCGCGCGCGCGAAGCCGACGCCACCGACACCACGCTGCGCACCGTGCGCGTGGCCGAAGAGCACGCGCTCAAGGTGTTCGACATGAACGAGGCGCTCGACGCGCGCGTCGTCGACCTCGTGCGCGACCTGAACGACGACGGCATCCGCGCCAGCGAGCCGCAGATCCACGAGAAACTCGATGCGATCGGCGGCGGTTATCCGCAGGTGGCGGCGGTGTCGATTTTCGGGACTGACGGCGCCCTGCTCGCGAGCAGCCGCTATTCGCCGCCGCCGCCCATGTCGATCGCCGCGCGCGACGACTTCACCGGCATCCGCGACGGCCACGTGCTCGACCACGTCTCGCGCGTGATGCAGGGCCAGGTGAGCGGCGAGACCGTGTTCAACATGGGCGTGGCGCGCCTCGACAACGCCGGAGGATTCGCGGGTCTCGTTTCGGTCGCCTTGCGCCCCGGCTATTTCAGCTCGTTCTACCGCGACCTGCTCGGCCCCGACTCGCCGATGTCGCTCGGCCTCGTGCGCAGCGACGGCACGATCCTCGCCTTCGATCCGCCGCCGCGCGTGGACGGCCCCGCGATCACGCCGCACTCGCCGCTGGGCGCCGCGCTCCAGCGCGGCGCCGAGTCCGGCGTCGTGCGCATGCATTCCGCACTGCTCGGCAGCAACGTGATCCTCGCATTCCGGCGCGTGGGCGCGTACCCCGTCTACGTGACCTGCGCGTATCGCACGCCGGCGATCTGGGCGGCCTGGTACCGTCACCTGAGCGTGCTCATCATCTCGATGTTCACGCCGTCGATTGCCCTCTGGTGCGTGATCTGGCTGTCGCTGCGGCGCCTCGCCGCCGAAGAGGAGGCGTGGGAGCGCTGGCAGGCCGAGGCTTCGATGCGCCGCTCGATCGAATCCGCCTACCGGCAGTCGCGCAAGATGGAAGCGCTCGGCAACCTCGTGGGCAGCGTCGCGCACGACTTCAACAACCTGCTGATGATCGTCTCGGCCAACGTGCAGATCGCGCGGCGGCGCGGCGCGGCGGGCTTCGAGCGCGAACTCTCGGCGGTTGAGCGCGCGCTCAAGAGCGGCCAGTCGCTCACGCGCCAGCTGCTCGGCGTGGCGCGCAAGCAGCCGCTGCGCAACGAGACGATCCACGTCGGGCGCTGGCTGCCGGCGGCCCGCGAACTGCTGCGCGCGTCGCTCGGTGCAAAGGTGTCGCTCATCGTCGAAGTCGACGACGACGTGTGGTCCGTGCTCGTCGACGTGGCCGAATTCGAGCTCGCGCTCATCAATCTCGCCGTGAACGCGCGCGACGCGATGCCCAACGGCGGCCGCTTCACCGTGCGCGCGCGCAACATCAGCTTCCGGCCCGACGAAGGCTTCCCGCTCGACGGCGACTTCGTGCACGTCACCCTCGAAGACACCGGCACGGGCATGCCGCCGGACGTGCTCGCGCGCGCGTTCGAGCCGCTCTATACGACCAAGTCGAAGGGCACGGGCACCGGACTCGGGTTGCCGCAGGTGTTCGCGTTCTGCGAGCGCACCGGCGGACTCGCCGCGATCGACAGTGCAATCGGCGCGGGCACGACGGTGCATCTGTATCTGCCGCGCTCGCTCGCCGAGCCGCCCGCGCCGCGCCCGAGCGAGCCGCGCGAGGAGAGCGCCCAGGTGCAGCACGGGCTGAACGTGCTGCTCGTGGAGGACAACGACGAAGTCGCGGCCGGCACCGAGGCGCTCCTGCAGATGATGGGCCACCGCGTGACCTGCGCGAGCGACGCGGCGAGTGCGCTCGAACGGGTCGAAGCGCCGCCTGCCGAGGGCGAGCACACGCCGCGCTTCGACCTCGTGCTTTCCGACATCCACATGCCGGGGACGATGAACGGCATCGATCTGGCCGAGGCCCTGCAGGGGCTCGAGCCGGACCTGCCCGTGATCCTCGTGACAGGCTACGCGGAGGAACTCGAGCGCACGCGCAATGCCGATGTGCGCGTGCTGTCGAAGCCGTTCGACATCGCGCTGCTGGAGAAGATGCTCGAGGCGATTCGCGAGGACCGCCAGGCGCGTGCGAAGCGCGAGCACGATGCGACGCTCCCGAGCCCGCGTGCATGACAGGACGCGGGTGACACGCCGCGCGGCACGAGGCTTGCGGCGGGCAGCACGACCCGCAGAAACAGGCGGTTAGACGTCGCGCGCAGCATGCGCCAGCCGATGCGCGAGCCACGCACAATCGGCGCATGATGTAAGCGGGCGTCGCCATCTGGCGAAGGAGGCTGCCATGAAACAGACCGTGACCGGCGTTTTCCAAACCTACGACGAAGCACGCCACGCGCAGGACGCGCTGCTGCAACGCGGCTTCGCGGCGGGCGACATCGACCTGCCGGCGCGCACCGAGGGCGTGCTGGCCGGCATCGAGCGGCTCGTGGGAAGTTTTTTCTCGTCGACGGGCGACATGCGTCGCACCACCGAGGCGCAGACCGGCATGCCGCCGCCGCCGGGTGAAGCGGTGCGCATCGGCGTGCACGTGAGCGACGAGGCGCACGCCAATCTCGCGTACGAAACGCTGCGCGAAGAGCACGCGACGGAAGTCGCGCTACGCGGCACGCCGTGGGCATGGCCTGCGACGGACCGTCCGGTTGCGCGCGAGCACTCGGCGCTCGACGAACTGGGTCTCTCCGAATTCGCCGATGCGATGCGCCGCCGTGCCGCGCAGACCGAAGCGGCGCGCGAACAACGCTCCGTTGACCCGACCGTCGAACCCACTGTCGAACCGATGCGGCCGACGAGCGAGGCCGAAGCGACCGTGCTCACATCCGCCAGTGCACCGGGCGCCGGTGCGGTGATGGGCGCGCATCACGTGGATGTCCCTGGCGCGCCCGAAGCGACGCGACCCGCAGCAGGTGTCGCGCCGCAAATTCCGGACGAATTCCTCGAGTACGAGGAAGACACGCCCGAGCATCACAAGGATATGCCGGGGCAGCGCCGCACGTTGCACTGAAGCCCCTCGCACCCATGCGGCGTGCGTCGCGATCAGGCGTCAGCGGCCGAGCTGGCGCTTGACCCAGGCCACGTAGGTGTCGACGAAGCCCTGCAGGAACTTGCGCGTATCCTCGCTGACGATCTCGCCTTTCTCGTTGATGCGGCTCGGGTCGTGCTTGATGAACATCTCGGGCTGACCGAGCAACGCGACATCGAGATAGGCGAGCACGTTGCGCAGATGCTGCTGCGAGAGCGCTGTGCCCGTTGCCCCCACCGACGTGCCGAGCACCGCGCCCGGCTTGCCGCGCCACGAATTCGTGCCCCACGGCCGCGAACCCCAGTCGAGTGCATTTTTCAACCCGCCCGGAATCGAGCGGTTGTATTCGGGCGTGACGAACAGCAGGGCGTCGGCCGCTTCGATCTGCTGCTTGAAGCGGCGCGCCACCTCGGGATAGTCGGCGTCGTATTCCTGGCTGTAGAGCGGCAGCACGCCGATGTCGAGATATTCGAAAGAAAAATCGGCGGGGGCCAGCGAAGTCACCGCGTGTGCGAGTTGCCGGTTGAATGAATCCTTGCGCAGACTGCCGACCACAACTGCGATCTTGTAGGCCATTTCGGTTTCCTCGGAAGCGCGCGCGAAGCGCAGTGGAAGGAAACATCATCATAGGCGCGTGCGCATTCCGGTGATGCGCACGCGCTCGCCCGGAGCCGCCCGATATCAGTATCGGCGCGGTGTTGTGGATAACCAGGGGTAACGCGAATTTATCCACAGATTTTGGGCATAAGCTTGTGGACAACTTGCGTGGAAACCCGATGAACAGGGGCCTCGCGTCGGATTCGTCTGCAGGTTAGCAAAGATGCAATTTCCATGCGTGCACGGCGGGGATGGCACCTCGTCCATGCACGCGGGCGCACGCGCTCGCAATTCGCTCGCGTTTGGCGCGCGAGCAACCCAACGCATGCATGTCAACCAAACAGGGCGGCAATGTTTTCGGTCGGGCGCCCGATCACGGCGCGGCCATCGCGTACGACGATGGGTCGCTGCAGCAGAATCGGATGCCGCACAATTGCTTCGTAGAGCTGATCATCGGTGACACCGGGTGCGTCGAGGCCGAGCTCCGTGTACTCGGTTTCGCCGCTGCGGATCATGTCGAGCAACGGGCCGCCCAGCATTGCGTGCAGCGCTTTCAGTTGGTCGACGGTGAGCGGCTGCTTCAGGTATTCAATCACCTCGACTGGCTCGTTCGCCTTCGCGGTGGAGACCAGTTCGCAAGCCGCGCGGGACTTGGAGCAGCGGGGGTTGTGGTAGATCGTGATCATGGCGTCGGAAGTGCGAGAGGGGAGTAGTGGGTGAGCCTCGGTGAGACCGGGGCGTCGCTGCGATTTTACCGGGAGGCGTGTTGGCACGCGTAGGGGGCTTCAGTCGACGAGGTCGGACTCTTGTGCTCAAGGCTTGCTGCCAGGGGTCGCGCGTGTGGGATTCGCGCTGAGGTCCTCCGGTCGCGCGCTTGTGCGAGACGGGAGTACGACGAGGTAACGCTGACTTTATGCGCATAAAGCGATGAGGTACGCGCATGGTCATCTTCCAGCGCGCCTGTTATTCCACCGATCGACACCACGCACCGAGGGCATCGCTGAAGCGTATGTCAGTACTGCAGGCGACCGCTACACGGCATCCCCATCCTTCGCCCGAGCTTTATGCGCATAAACCTTGTCCAAATGACTAATTCAGCCACGAATTACGCCAAAAATCATTGAACTGAAAAACATTCCAGGTAAAATCCCAACCTAATAGCAAAAAGGAGAATACCAATTGGCAGCAGAGATAATCGCAGTCACGCAGCAAAAGGGCGGGGTCGGCAAGAGCACGATCGCGATGCATCTCGGCGCGGCCTTTCACGAGAAGGGGAAGCGGGTTCTCGTCGTGGATGCCGACGGCCAAAACACACTGGTCCATTGGGCCAGTGCGTCAGCCGATGGTGATACCGGCATCCCGTTTCCGGTTGTCAATCTTTCGGAAGCCGGTGGCCAGATCCACCGGGAGATCAAGAAGTTCGTCAACGACTACGACGTGATCGTCGTGGACTGCCCGCCGTCGATCACGGAAAAGGTCTCCGGTGTGGTGTTGCTCGCTGCGACCGTCGCCGTCATCCCGACTTCGTCTTCTCCGGCTGACTACTGGTCGAGTGTTGGTCTCGTGAAGCTCATCCAGCAGGCCCAGGTCATGAATGAAGATCTGCGGGCGGTATTCCTGCTGAACAAGACCGAAGAGAAGCGCATGCTCACCCGCGAGCTGAAGCGCGCCCTCGAAGAGCTTGGTTTCCCTCTGCTCAGAACGCAGATTCCCACACGAGAGGCGTACAAGCAAGCGATGGCCTTGGGCCAGACGGTTCTGCAAATGAACGACCGCGGCGCTCGCCTCGCCGCAGTGGAAGTGCGCGCATGTGCCGACGAGATCGCGGCGATGCTCCCCTGACTTTATGCGCATAAAGGACCCTGAATGAAACCCTCCCAATTCGCCAAAGGCTTTCAGGCTCGTCCTGATACGACGAGCAGCGAGAAGCGCACTGCGCTCGACCGCCTCAACGCCATCGACGGGCTCGTCCAGGACAAGCCAAAAACGCGCGAAGCTGCTGGGCGCTCGAGTCAGCCTGCGCTTGTGACCGGCCTTGACCCTGCCGTCGAGCCGATTCTCGAGGACGCAGCCGGCCTCGAAAACGAGTCGGTCGAATACCGCGCCTGGCGCATCGCGCAAGGCTACCGTCCGGGGCAGATCATCGAGTTGCCCCTCAAGGACATCAAGCCGAGCCCCTTCAACCCGCGCCACTTTTATCTGAAGGCCTCGATCGCCGAACTCGCTGTCAATCTCGCGAAACAAGGTCAGCAACAGGCGATCCATGTGATCCCCGACTACGCGGCGCCGGGCAGCTACTACGTGAGCGATGGCGGCCGGCGCGTGCGGGCCCTGAAAGAAGCGAACAAGGAAGTCGTCAAGGCCATCGTCGTCGACCTGCCGATCGGCATCCAGAGCTACAAACTCGGTTACGACCTGAACGTCCAGCGTGATTCGCAAACCGTTTTCGATAACGCGGTGGTCTGGAAGCGATTCATCGACGAAAAGCATTTTCAGAGTCAACGCGAACTTGCCGATCACCTCGGCCTCGACGAATCGACGGTGGCGGTCGCGCTCGCGATCGGCAAGTTGCCGGAACCGGTCATGCAGGAAATGGTGGCACGCACGGACCGCTTCGGCTCGAACATGGCCTATCAGGTCGGGCGCTATCACGGCGCGCGCGGCACCGACGCCACGCTGCGTCTCATCAACCGCATCGTGGCCGACGACCTCAGCACGCGTCAGGTGGCGGATATCGTGAAAGGCCGGGCGAGCGCGCAGGAAAGCCCGAAGCCGGCTGGGCGGCAACGCTACGCACAACGGTTGGAGATCAAACTGGATGGTGTCGCCGTCGGCGACCTGAAGTCATATGGCGACGACCGGCTCGAGTTGCGCCTGAAGGGACTCACCAAAGATCGACGCGACGCGATTCTTCAGCAGATCGAGCAGATCCTGAAAACGAAGTAAGCTTGGAAAATGTGTCGACGGCTGCCATGCTTTGGGCGGACCGTCGACGATGGAAGCAGGATCGTTTCACACCTCCCAATCGGCCGAACGGCCCCCACCATCACCGCCCCGCCTTGCACGGGCCGGCCACTCCTGACGCTCAGGCAGCGCGCGTCTGGCTCAACGTGAACGCGAGCAGATCGCCGTCGGTCGGTTCGCCCCAGGTCTTGCGCGCGAGCCAGTCGAAGAACGCCGTATCGGCCAGTTTCGATTCGAGCCCGCGACGACGCCAGTCGTCACGCAAATGCGAGCCCAGTCCCGGCAGTTCATCCGTCTCAAACGACTGACGCGCCAGTTCGCGCTCCATGTCGCCCTGCTCCTCGTAGAGCGAGCGCGCTTCCTTGCGCCGATACGCCGCGTATTCATCGAGCAGCCGCGCCTTCGGATCGTCGGCCGTCACCGCTGCCGCCGCGCTGCGGCCCACGGCCGGTGTCGCGCCTGCCGCCGTCTCGACCGGCGGCGCATAGCCCTTCTTCAACGCGTCCTTGAACAGCGCCGCGGCGCTGCGCACCGGCGGCAGGCTCGTACTGCGCATGCGCTGTTCGGTCAGCTGCAACGCGGCGCGAATGCGGTTTTCCTCGCTGTCGGCGTAAAGCGACTGCGCTTCCTTGAGCGGAATCCCGATCTTGACCATGCGGTCGACGAGCGTGCTGTCGAACACATTCGGATGCTCGTCGAGCGCAAGCATCGGCTGTTTGCGCTCGGTTACGCGAAACTGGATTTCGGCGACCCGGCGCCCTTCACGGTGCTCGATCAACTCGACGAAGATATTCGTCACCGCGTTGACTTCGGCAATCGCGGGCCGCAGATAATCGCGCTTGAAATACTTGTACTCGCGTTTGGCTTCGTCGCCCGCTTCGGTGTCCGGGGTGCCGGACAGGATCGGGCGCCACCACTCCCAGGTCTCGCGCATCGTCAGATGGCTGGGGTTGGTCAGATAGCGCACGCAGATTTCGTAGAGCGCCAGCCCCGCGCTGCTGCGCAACTGACTCTGGAACTGCAGGCTCAGGCGGGCGTACTGGACCGGATCCAGCAGCTTCTTCTTGATCTTCGGCGCGAACGAGAACTCTACCCAGACGCGTCGGGTTTGCGGATCCTCGAGAATTTCCGCGTCCGCAATCAGCGTGGAGATCCCCCACTTGCGACCGGGCTTCTGGCTCGACGTGCCCTGGCTCCATTCGACCTGCACCGATACCATGCGACGCAGGTGCTCCTTCACGAGCGCCGTATCGTTCGAATCGAACGCCGAGTTGGCGACGATGTCGGACAGCAGCGCACGGTAGGTATCGCCAGACTCGTCGGCCTGCTGGGCGACGGCCAGCAGGACGTTGAACAGCTTGCGGGTCAGCAGGGTGATCTTGCCGCTCTTCGGCTGGATCGCGATCGCCTCGACGGCCTTGCGCAATTCCGCCGAGCTGGGGCTTACCACATCGGTCTTTTTCACGCGCTTCGTGGCCATGCGTCGGGTCGAGGAGAGAATTTCGCGAAAGGATACCGTCTGTGGTGATAGGCGTCTATAGGGCCTCCCTCACCATTGCCGGTGATGCGCATCTCGCGCGCGCCGCTCACCGCGACACCTTCCCGTATCGCCTCACCTTTGGCCAGACGCCCATCCGGCGGGGCGCTTTGCGTCATGCACGATCCGGCTGGATTCCGCATTTCTGCCGGTATGCCAGAGGTCGACATCGGCTCCCGTATTCGCTCACCTTAAATATTTTCGCGCGGACGTGAAAAAAGTCCGTCGATGGTCGCGAAATCCTGGCGACCGGCCGGTTGCCAACCTAAACACACGCAATGAGGCGATCGCACTGCAACAAAACATGGCGTGTCGCCGGGACAAAGCGATCGGAAAGCCCCAATTGTGACGACAAAAGCGGCCCGACATTGCGATCGAAGCACCTAATCATCGGCGCGGCGCCCAAAAGTGCCTGAAGCGTCCCGAAAAGCCTCACCTGTCGTCGCGCGGACCAACCACACCGATCCGCTCCCAAAGGCCGTCGCCGCGGCTGCTATGCCGCAACCGCCCCTGAAAACCCTCACCTTTCGCGTCCAGGTACGGTTTCGCTGCACCGTCGTGGCGCCTCCCGGAAATCCTCACCATTCATGGCACCGGAAAGAAAAAATCAATGGATTCCGTAACTTATCCACATGCGTGGCAGGCGCGGGACGGCGATACCGGCCCCCGCATTCCCTCACCGCAGATCGCGACGCAAAATTCAGCCACGTGAGAATTTGCCGGGAAAACCCTCCTGAAAACTCTCACCCATGCTGGATTACAACCGAGAGCGAGATCATCCGCGAACCCGTAATCTCGGCGTCTGCAGCGCAGTGAACACCAACTTTCTCCCGAATCTACTCACCTTCGGCAGGAAATGTGCCAAAAAGCGCCCCCGAAAAGCCTCACCTTATCCCTCCTGGCGCCAACGGACGCCTCTGGTTTCGCGGCACTGCGACAATCTCCCGAAAATCCTCACCTTATGTCGCGAAAAGTCTTCGCGAACGTCCTGCGGGCAGCTGGCAGATCCGCGCGGCTCGCGTGCAAGCCCCCGAAAAAGCTCACCTCCGGACCCCGAAAGCGCCCATTTCGCCCGATTTCGCGCGTCGGCTCCCGAAAAACTTCACCTTCGATCCGCATTTTTTCCCGATCCTTCTCACCCCACGCGTTTTAGCCCCTCGATTTAGCCGAAAAATGGCGCCAATCGCCGCTCCCGAATCCGCTCACCGTTGCATTTCCCGTAACATCCAGGCCAGGCCCGGCCATACGTGATCCGCCCGGTCGTCGCTTCCCGTATCGCCTCACCTTTGCCGGGTAGTCAAGAATCCCCCCGCTCCTGAACCCGCTCACGTCCTCTCCTGCAGCGGCTCACCGGCGTTCCCGAAGCCCGCCACCCATCTGTCCCGCAGGCGCTCACCCAGGGTCCCGTAAAGCTTCACCTGATCGGCCGGAAAGTCCCGCCAGGTAAGGATTTGCCGTGGCGTTAACGTTTTTAACCGGTATCAAGGGTGTTTACTTTTATATCTCTCAAGCAAGAATCCCCCCGCGAGCTACCCGAGATATCCACATCCCAAACCAGACACCGCGCCAGATCCTCGAGGCCGCTCGCGTGAAACAACGGATCGCAGTAGAATCAAGCGAGAAATTCGCGCGTTTACAAGGGCTTATGAAATAAAGTTCGATTTGTTTCACGGAAGTCCCACGCTGATTGCCTCTCGCGACGAGATAAAGGCCCTATGAGCGCCATTTTGCCATCCCCGGCAATCTCGAGATTCAAAAACGTAGCAAATAGAACGTAATTTGTTATTATTCGTCCACTCCCCTGCCGAGAAGACGAATATGCGAGACCAGGACCGCCAGACTATCCGCGAAGAAATCGAGCATTTGCGCAAAAACGGAGCACGCAGGCAGGAACTGTCCTTACACGCCTGCAAACGCTTGTTCTTCGATTTCGAGATCAAGCCTTCGATGGCTGCTGTCCGTGAGCTGACCCAAACCGGAAGCGCCAGCGACATCCCCAAGGACATCGAGCTTTTCTGGCAGCGCATTCGCGCGACTTCCAAAGTGCGTGTCGGCGCGGGAGCCATTCCCCCCGCGCTGGAAGAGCGCGCCGGCGAGTTGCTGGGCGCGCTTTTCGAGGAAGCGCTCGCGGTCGCGGGCGAAGCCCTGCAGGCGGAACGCACGGAATTCGAAGCCAGCCGCCTCAATGCCGAGCAGGCGACCCGGGAGGCTGAGGCCCGTCGGTCAGCCGCCGATGAGATGCTGCAACGCAGCGAAGCGCGCGTGGAAGCTGCCTATGAGCGGGTGCGCGAACTCGAAAGCCAGCTCGCCGCGGCATCCGCCCAGGGCGTCGCGGCACATGGCAACCGCGAAGTGCTGGTACAGCGTCTGGAGATGGAAAACGACGCCCTGCGCAAACGGGTTGAGGCGGAGCAGACCACCAATGCGGGGTTGCGCGATCGCATCGACGGCTTGCACGAGGAAATGCGCAAGAGCACCGAGCACTACGCGCAGCAGATCAAGGACGCGCTCGCCGAGGCCGAACGGCGCGTCAAGCCGATGCTGGTCGAACTGGATTCGTTGCGTACGATGTCGTCGACGTGGCAGGCGGCCCAGCGCGATGCCAGCAAGAAGGAATTCGATTTCATCCAGCAACTGGCGACGGCGAAGGCCCGCGCCGACCGGCTCGATGCGGTGCTGCGCGAACGCTCCGACGAAGTGGACGTGCTCACCCGCCAGGTCACGGCATTGCGCGGACAGCAGGAACTCGACACCTCGGTCGCGTCCTTGCTGTGTTCACTCGCCGCCGCGGGCCGGCTGCGCGCGACCGAACTGGCGAACCTCGGCACCGTGGTCGATGGTCACGTCGCCTTGCCCGCGCGTTGTCCTAACTGTCACGAAGGGGAACCGGAGTTGTCCGAAGTGGACGAGGGTTTCGAATTCACGTGCCCGGAGTGCGAGCACACCTCGGGAACGGGGGCGTCGAAGCTCGCGGCGTACGCGCGCTTCATGGCCGGCAAGCATTCGCACGAACAGGCTTGACGTGAGCTTTTACGGGAGGCGCGCACGCGCCTCTCAAATGCCCAATCGCCGGCCGAAGCGGCGTTTCACGCTTCGTCCCCTTGCGTAGAGATGTGCTGGGACGCCTCGCGTTCCGCCCACGTTTTCCATGCGCGATGGAGCCGCCCTGCGGAGATCGGCTGCAGGAAGCCGAGCCACTGCCCTACCTGATCGGTATCGACGCCGCGCTCGAACAGGTCCGCCGCGAACGTGTTGCGCAAGGTTTGTGGACTCGCGCGTTCGGCGCGCGTTTCCGCCACGCCCGCCGCTTCCATCAATGCGTCGATGGCGCGCAGTACCGTGGCCTTGTGCATGGGGCGCCCCGAGGGCGAGCCCGGAAACACCAGCTGTCCCGGCAGTCCAGCCAGGCGGCGCGCTTCGAGCCAGGCGCCGAGCACGTCGACGGCGAACGGCGTCAGTCGCGTGACGCGCGTGAACGCCGGGTTGGCGGCTTCGATCGTGACCCACTCCGAGCCGATCGCCACGCAATCGAGCGTGAGCGCGATTGCGTCTCCCGTTTTCAATCCGCCGCCTAGAAAGATGGCAACGAGCGCGCGGTCGCGGCGTTCGCGCCATCGTTTCGCAGCCGATGGCTCGACGAGCGGCGAGAACAACTGGCCGATGATCGCGGCGCGCTCGGCGGGCGCAAGGAAGCCGGTCGGTTCGTTTTCGCGCGCGTTGCGCCATGCGGCTTCGCCGTCCTGGGCGATGAAGCGCGCCGGATTCGTCGAGGCGAGTTCGATTTCGCGCACGTGATCGAGCACGCGCTCGATGAGCCGCAGGTAGCGAAGCCGTTGCGGCTTCTTCACGTCGAGGCTCGCGACGAATTCGGCGACCGTGCCGGTATCCACGGTCATGATCGTCTTGCGCTTGAGTGCGAGCCATTCGAGAAAGCGTCCCCATTGCACGCGATAGACCTCGGCGGAGGAACGGCGCAAGTCCTGTGAGGCGAGCCAGGCATCGAACGCGGCGACAGGGTCGCGCTGCCAGTCTTGGCGTTGCTGGTCGAAGAGGTCGCGTGAGGAAGTGGAGGACGCCATCTCTATCATTCCGTTAGTTGCGTTACAGGACCATTATAGCGATAGAGCGATCATGGCCGCCGCTATTGTTCCGTGCGATGCCTCGCCGCCCTGCGATCAGCCACCCCAGGCCCTCGCACGCCGCACAGCGTCGTGGCGTCTTGCCTGCCGGCGCGATTCTTCCGCGCCTTGCGCGGCGCGTTCGTAGGCCGACACGGCGAACGCGAATACAGCCGGCAGCGCGTTGGATTGTCCGAAGTCGACGGTCTCGTCCGTTTCCGGCCACGCGAGGTCGCCCGGCCGCTGAAAGAGGCCCAGCATGAGGGCGTCGTGGCGGCTGGCGAAGCCGAGATCCGCGAGGGCTTCGGCCTCGATGGCATGCAGCAGGCGCCAGGTGAGCGGCACCTGCCGCGCGATATAGCGCTGCGCGATGTTGCGGACGATGTGTTCGAGGTCGCGCGCGGCGGCCTGAAAGCGCAAGGCCGCCAGAGCGGACTCGCGCGGCAGTTCGGTTGGGAGGGACATCGACGGCTCCAGTCGGACTTTCACTGTATAAATATACAGTAGTCAGGCCGATCGCGCAGCCTCATCCGTTCGGTCAGGACGAGTGGTGAAGCGCACACTCAGCCGTGGATTACCACCAGCAGCGCGCGCGCCTCGCCCTTGCCGATGTTGCGGATCGCATGCGGCCGATCGGCGATGTAGCGCGCCGTTTCCGCGGCCTTCAGACGCTGTGCCGCGCCGGCCGCCTCCACCTCGATGCTTCCCTGCAGCACTGTGAGATGCTCGCGCGTGCCCGGTTCGTGCGCCGCCGAAACCAGCGCCCCGCCCGGCTTGAGCGTCAGTTCATACCATTCGAAGTGGCCGGCCAGCTCGATGGGCCCCCACACGCGCAGCTGGTAACCCGCGTCGTGGCCGTGCAGCGTCGGGATGTCGTGCGGCCCGGCCACGGCGATCGCTTCGGGCGCCTTCGGGGCGGCGAACAGCGAATCGAGTTTGACGCCTAGCGCGTTCGTGAGCCGCCAGGCCACGGCAATGGTCGGGTTCGCCTTGTCGCGCTCGATTTCCGATAGCATGGATTTTGAGACGCCCGCGGCGCGCGACAGGTCGTCGAGCGTCATCTTGCGCTCGGTGCGCAGCCGCTGGATCTGTTCGCCCACGCGCGGCGGCGTGGTGGCGGGTATGGCGGATGCAGGCAGTACGTTGGTTGGAGCCGACGCAGCCGACGCCGGTGCGTCAGGAACAGCGCCCGCTGGGGCGGTTCGCGGTTTGCGGGTGCTTGCCATTCACGGCCTCATCGATTAGAGTGCGTTCGACATATCGAACTTAGGTTCGAAATAAAGGAAATTTTCGCCAACGGCTGACGGCGACTATAGCACCGCAGCAGAACTGCGGCAGGCCGCCGCGATGTGAGGAGCACGATTCATGCGTACCCCGTATCTCGACCACTTGCGCGCGACGCTCGACCAGATCCGCGCCGACGGTTTCTACAAGAACGAGCGCGTGATCGCCACGCCGCAGTCGGCCGATATCCGGCTCGCAGACGGCAGCGACGTGCTCAACTTCTGCGCGAACAACTACCTCGGCCTCGCCAATGACGCGCGGCTCATCGCCGCCGCGCAGGACGGCCTCGCGCGCGACGGTTTCGGCATGGCGTCCGTGCGGTTCATCTGCGGCACGCAAACCGTGCACAAGCAGCTCGAAAGCGCGCTCGCCACGTTTTTGCAAACCGAAGACTGCATTCTCTATTCCAGCTGTTTCGACGCGAACGGCGGCCTCTTCGAAACGCTGCTTGGCGAAGAAGACGCCATCATCAGCGACGAACTCAATCACGCGAGCATTATCGACGGCGTGCGTCTTTCGAAGGCGCGCCGCTATCGCTACAAGAACAACGATCTTTCGGATCTCGAAGCAAAGCTGAAAGAAGCGGACGAAGCCGGCGCACGTTACAAGCTGATCGCCACCGACGGCGTGTTCTCGATGGACGGTATCATCGCCGACCTCAAGGGCATCTGCGATCTCGCGGACCGCTACGACGCGCTCGTGATGGTCGATGACTCGCACGCGGTGGGCTTCATCGGCGAGCACGGGCTCGGCACGCCCGAGCACTGCGGCGTCCTGCAGCGCGTGGACATCATTACCGGCACGCTCGGCAAGGCGCTGGGCGGCGCGTCGGGCGGCTATATCGCTGCGAAGCAGGAAGTCGTCGACTTGCTGCGCCAGCGCTCGCGCCCCTATCTTTTCTCGAACACGCTGACGCCGAGCATCGCGGCCGCAACGCTTGCGGTGCTCGAACTGATCGCAAGCGACGAAGGCGCGCAACTGCGCCGCCGGGTGCGCGAGAACGGCGCGCAGTTCCGCCGCGAAATGAGCGCGCTCGGCTTCACGCTCGTGCCCGGCGAGCACCCGATCATTCCGGTGATGCTCGGCGACGCCCAGGTCGCCTCGAAAATGGCAGACGCGCTCCTGCACGAGGGCGTCTACGTCATCGGCTTTTCGTATCCCGTCGTGCCCAAGGGCCGCGCGCGCATTCGCACGCAGATGAGCGCCGCCCACACGTCCGCGCAGATCGGGCGCGCCGTCGAGGCGTTTGCACGCGTCGGCAGGCAGCTCGGCGTGATTTAACAAGGATTGCGAATCAAATGAAGGCACTCGCCAAACTCGAACGCGCGCCCGGACTCACGCTCACGCGCGTGAAGAAGCCCGAAGTCGGCCACAACGACGTGATGATCAAGATCCGCAAGACCGCGATCTGCGGCACGGACATCCACATCTGGAAATGGGACGACTGGGCGCAGAAGACCATTCCGGTGCCGATGCACGTGGGCCACGAATACGTGGGCGAGATCGTCGAGATGGGCCAGGAGGTGCGCGGCTTCCAGATTGGCGACCGCGTGTCGGGCGAAGGGCATATCACCTGCGGCTTTTGCCGCAACTGCCGCGCGGGGCGGCGCCACCTGTGCCGCAATACCACGGGCGTGGGCGTGAATCGAGAAGGCGCGTTCGCCGAATACCTCGTGATTCCGGCCTTCAACGCGTTCAAGATTCCGCCCGAGATCTCCGACGAGCTCGCCGCGATCTTCGATCCGTTCGGCAATGCCACGCACACAGCGCTGTCGTTCAACCTCGTGGGCGAGGACGTGCTGATCACGGGCGCGGGGCCAATCGGCATCATGGCCGTGGCGATCGCGAAGCACGTGGGCGCGCGCAACGTCGTCATCACGGACGTCAACGACTACCGGCTCGAGCTTGCGCGCAAGATGGGCGCGACGCGCGCCGTGAACGTGGCGCACGAGTCGCTGCGCGATGTGATGAACGAACTGCACATGACCGAAGGCTTCGACGTGGGCCTCGAAATGTCGGGCGTGCCGAGCGCGTTCACGGCGCTGCTCGAATCGATGAACCACGGCGGCAAGGTGGCGCTGCTCGGCATTCCGCCCGCGCAAACCGCCATCGACTGGAACCAGGTCATCTTCAAGGGGCTGGAAATCAAGGGCATTTACGGCCGCGAGATGTTCGAGACCTGGTACAAGATGGTCGCAATGCTGCAGAGCGGGCTCGATCTCTCGCCCATCATCACGCACCGCTTCAACGTGGACGACTACGAGAAGGGCTTCGCGGCGATGCTCTCGGGCGAGAGCGGCAAGGTCATTCTCGACTGGACCACGGCCTGATCGCGCATTGATTTGGTGAGTGGCTTTTACGATGCTGCGCCCGGCGCCGGCTGCTCGAATTCGGCCTCGATGCGCACGTCGATCTCGTCGCCCACGGCCGGATACCAACTCGTCAATCCGAACGCCGAGCGCTTGAAGTGGCCCGACGCGGTGAAGCCGAGCGTGGGCTGCTTCGTGAGCGGATTCGGCGCGTAGCCGTTCAAGGTGACGTCGAGCGTGACTGGTTGCGTCACGCCGCGGATCGTGAGATTGCCGGTGAGCGTGCCGCGCCCCTCACCCGTGCGCTCGAAGTGCGTACTCGTGAAGCGGATCTGCGCATAGCGCTCTACATCGAGCATCTGCGGCCCTTTCACCATGGTGTCGAGTGCGCCGACGTTGGTGTCGAGGCTCGTGGCGTCGATGCTCGCGTCGACCGTGGCCGCTTCGAGGCCGCCGGCCTGCCAGTCGAGCGTCGCCTGTGCGCGGTCGAAGCGCATGACGAAGCGCGTGTAGTGGAAGTGATCGACGTCGAACACGACGCTCCAGTGATGCGCGTCCATCACGTAATGTCCCGCCGGCACGTCGGTTTCCGTGCGGCTCACGCTGTGCGTGACGACGCGCAGCGGCGTGCACGCGGCGAGACTCGCTGCGCACAGCGCCACGCAGAAGGCGCGGCGCGAGCCGCGAACGAGAGGCGCAAGCGTTACCAGCGGCCGGTCTTTCATCTCATCTCCCTTTGACTCGCCGACACCCGTAAGGACGTTTGGCGACGTGCGTTTCTTCCATCCAGTTCGCGAAGCATAACGCGACGGGGCCGGATCACGGCGAACCGCGCAGTTCATCGTCCAGGTCACGCGCACATTGCGCGCCGCGCGAAACTCGGGTCTCATACGCCGATTGGAGCCCGAACGAGCGGAGAGCCGAGCATGCCAGCCACGAATCACGCCGTGTGTTTTCACGCCACGCTCGTGCGCGACGTCGACGCGATGACGGCCGCCACGGCGCGCGCGTTCGGGCGTCACACGCACGACCAGTACGGCATTGGCGTGATCGATCGCGGTGGCCATGTTTCGCTGAGCGATGCGGGCCAGGTCGAGGCCGTGCCGGGCGACCTCATCCTCGTCAACCCGGGCGAGGTGCACGACGGCCGCCCGCTCGACGCCGCCGGGCGCACGTGGCGCATGCTCTATTTCGAGCCGCGCTGGGTCGACGCGCTGCAAGCCGACATCACGCAAGGTGACGATGCAGCGTTTGCGCTGCACGCGCCGGTGATCAGCGAACCGCGTTTGCGCGCGCTGTTCGATGCGGCGTTCACCCACGTAACCAACCAGAGCAGCGACCTCTCGCAGATGGCCTTCGACACCGCTGCGCTCGAGGTGATGACGCGGCTCGTCGAGGCGCTCGGCCACCGGCGAGTGCTCGCGCAGTGCGCACCCACGTCGCTTGCGCGCGTGCGCGACATGATCGACACCGATCCGGCCCAGCCGTTCTCACTCGCCGAACTCGCACAGGCGGCGGGGCTGAGCCGCTTCCAGCTCCATCGCGGCTTCCTGCGTGCGTTCGGTGTCGCGCCGCACGGCTACATCCTGCATCGCCGCGTGGCGCTCGCGCGGCGCCTGCTCAAGGCGGGCCATGCCCCGGCGCAGACCGCGCTGGCCGCCGGTTTCTGCGACCAGAGTCACCTCAACCGCGCGTTCGCGCGGCAGTTCGGCGTATCGCCGGGGCGTTACCGGCTCGCGCGCGCGGCATGAGTCGCACGCGCGTCACGCGCTGACGCACAACGATCCAAGACGGCGCGTCGTGGTGAGCCTATACAGGCGTATCACCACGAGGAGCGCTCCATGTCGAACCGATTGCCGTCGCGCGAAAACGCGCGGCGCTTGACCCTCTCCCCCCGATCCGTCGCGCAGGCGCAATTGACGGCGGCCATGCTCACCGTCGGCAGCACGGTCATCGCGAGCAAGGCCATTGGTGCCGGGCTCGATCCGCTGCCTGCCACCGCGCTGCGCTTCGGGATGGCGTTGCCGGTCTTTCTGCTGCTCATGCGTGTCACCGGTACGGCGTTTCCGCGTCCCGGCCTGCGCGACGCGCTGTTGCTCGTCTCACAGGCTGCGATCGGCAGCGTCGGCTATACAGTCTTGCTGATCGCGGGCACGCAGTGTACTTCGGCGAGCGATGCCGGCATCATCCTCGGCACGCTACCGGCCGTCTGCGCGTTGACCGCGGCGCTGGTGCTCGGCGAGCGGCTGCGCGCAAGTACGCTCGTTTCGGTGACGATCGCGAGCCTCGGCGTGGCGCTGGTCACACTCGCGCCCGGCCAGCATCGCGATGGCGCGCGCTCTCTCACGGGCGACGCGATGATCCTCGGTGCGGTCGTGTGCGAAAGCCTGTTCGTCCTGCTGAACAAACGGCTCTCGCAACCGTGGCCGCCCCTTGCGCAGGCGAGCGCGATGACGGGAATCGGCTTCGTCGTAGCGGGCTTGTGCGCGCTGCCCGGCTGGTTTGGTGCGGCTCACACCGTGCCATTGAACGCCTTGCTTGGCGTGGCGTATTACGCACTCGTGCCGACCGTTGCCGGATTCTGGCTGTGGTATGCGGGTGCGGCGCGCGTTCCGGGCGGCGACGCCGCAGTCTTTACCGCGGTGGCGCCCGTTTCGAGCGTGGCGCTGGCCACGGTGCTGCTCGGCGAGCCGCTTGCGCTCCCGCGCGTACTGGGCCTCACCCTGGTCGTGGCGGCCGTGTTCGCGGTTTCTGGACGCAAGCTTTGGTGTCGCCTAAGCGCGCAGCGCGGCGCGCGCGACAGCAAAGTGTCTTGACTTCAGAGAATGATCGTTCTACATTGCGGACTGGGAGAACGATCATTCTCCCGCTGATCTTCGCCACCCAGCCGCAATCGCACTGAACGAGACTAGCCATGAGCCCGTCCGCTGTAACGAACCCCGAAGCGAACGCAGAAGCGCCGCAGGCCGACGCGCGCGAGCGCCTGCTCGAAGCCGCCGAGGCGCTGATCTACGCGGGCGGCATTCACGCAACGGGCGTCGATGCGATCGTTCGCGCGGCGGGTGCGGCGCGCAAGAGCTTCTACACGTATTTCGCATCGAAGGACGCGCTCGTCGCGGCTGCGCTTTCGCGGCGCGACGAGCGCTGGATGCGCTGGTTCATCGCCGGCACGCGCGCGCGCGGACGCACGCCGCAGGCACGTCTTGTCGGCATGTTCGACGTATTGCGCGAGTGGTTCACGTCCGAAGGCTTTCACGGTTGCGCGTTTCTCAACGCCGCGGGCGAGATCGCGGCGCCCGACGACCCCGTGCGCGTGGTCGCGCGCGAACACAAGGAGCGTCTGCTCGACTTCGTGCGCGAACAGAGCGAGGCGTGGGCCGCGAGCGTTGGCGTCGATCGCCGGGTCGCCTCCCGCCTCGCGCGGCAATGGCTGATCCTGATCGACGGCGCGATCGGCGTGGCGCTCGTCAGCGGCGACGCCGATGCGGCGCTCGACGCACGCGCGGCAGGCAGATCGTTGCTCGACACCCTCGCACCGAAAAGCGGTTCCGATTCCCCAAGCCAATCGCAAAACCGATCCCCATTGCGCGCACCGTCCCGGCGCGCCATCCAACGCAAGGAGCAAGACCATGAGTGATTCGCCCGAAGTGCGTCCGCCGCTGCCGCCGTTCACGCGCGAGAGCGCCATGCAGAAAGTGCGCGCCGCGGAAGACGGCTGGAACACGCGCGACCCGCAACGCGTTTCGCTTGCGTACACGCCGCAAAGCGTGTGGCGCAATCGCGCCGAGTTCGTGACGGGCCGCGAGGCCATCGTCGAACTTCTCACGCGCAAGTGGGCGCGCGAACTCGACTATCGCCTGATCAAGGAGCTGTGGGCGTACACCAACAATCGCATCGCGGTGCGATTCGCCTATGAGTGGCACGACGATTCGGGCAGCTGGTTTCGCTCGTATGGCAACGAAAACTGGGAATTCGACGCAAACGGCCTGATGGCGCACCGCCACGCATCGATCAACGACCTGCCGATCCGCGAGGCGGATCGTCTCTATCACTGGCCGCTCGGGCGCCGTCCCGACGATCATCCGGGCCTCTCCGAGCTCGGCCTCTGACGCTTCGCGTTCATCGGGACGACTCGCTACGCTGGCACCATGCCAGCGACGAGCGAGTTGCCCGATCCGAGCCTGGACTCCATTGCGCACGCATCGGGTTGCGGTACAGTTCGTCATTCACCGCGAACCAGCAATCAGAAAACAGGCGATCCCCGGGTGGATCGGCGCAAGAACGGACGGAGAGCCCATGCGGTTTTGGCAGAAGCAAGGTGGCGCAACAACCATAACGACAACGAACGCGACAACGCGAGCGAACACGCAATCGAAGAGAACGAAACGCGGCGCGGCGGCTGCCCTGCTGCTCCTGCCGCTGCTGCTGTTCGGCACGGCGCAGCCGGCGCACGCGGCGAACTGGTGTAGTTCGGGACTGTGGGTCGATGCGATGGTGGGCTCGTACCACATCCATCCCGACAAGGACTTCGAACAATTCAACCCGGGCCTCGGCATCGAATGCTGGCCCGGCGATACGTGGGCGCTCACGGCTGGCGGCTTTCGCAACTCCTTGCGTCGGCCCTCTTATTATGGCGGCGCAGTGTGGGCGCCCGAGTTTCTGCACTGGGGCTTCGTGCGGCTCGCGGCGATGGGCGGCATCATCTCCGGCTACAACCTATGGCAACTGGGGTCTTGGCCACGACCATACGATCGGGCCCGTGGTCGCGCCGATCGTGATGGTCGCGTACAAGCGCGTGGGCGTGAATTTCATCGTCATTCCGCCGATACCGTCTGACGATCTGCCGTTTACCATCGGGTTTCAGTTGCGGTTCAAATTTTAGGGGCCAACGTCCTCCCGCAAACTCTCACCCTTGCTGCTCACCTGACGCTTCTGCCATATTGGCGTCAGTGACGTGCCACGGCCCGACCCTAAGATACGAGCCTTCGCTTCACAGGCGCGCGACGTGACGCGCTATCCAAGCCAGAGGAAAAGAATGAAGAAGTTCACACGCATGCTGATCGCCGCAGGCGCACTGGCCATGAGCGCCAGCGCCATCGCTGCCGCGCCGCCTGAGCCCACCTGGTTGCCTGCAACGGCGGCTGCAAGCCTGCAGAACGCGAGTGCGATCGTCGAAGGCGCGAATGGGTCGAACGTGAAGTCGACGCTTTATGTCTTTATGGACCCAAACTGTATTTACTGTCACCTCGTGTGGAAAGCGCTGCAACCGTATGAAGCGGTCGGCCTGCAGGTGCATTGGATTCCTATGGGCTTTCTGAAGCCCGATTCGGCGGGCAAGGCAGCCGCGCTGCTGGAGGCGAAAGACGGCGCCGCGCTGCTCAAGGAACTGGAAACGCACTACTCGGAGAAAGACGAATCGGGCGGCATTGCCCCGCTCGCGCACATTTCCGCCGCCGACAAGAACAAGCTCGACGACAACATCAAGCTCTTTCAGGACCTCGGTTTCGACGGTACGCCTACGCTTATTTATCAGGGCTCGGGTGGACGCTGGGCCAATGTCAGCGGCTTGCCGAAGCTGAACGACTTGCCGGGCATGCTGAATCTGCCGGCGCAACCGATCACCGACGCCGAGTTGCAGAAGTATCGTTGAGCACGCGGCGGTGAGTCATTCACCGCAACGTGAGTTCACCGATACAACGATAGGTGAGGAGTTCCAGGAGTCGAACGGCGTGCACTTCTCCCGAAAAGCCTCACCTTTTTCCTCGCGGACCAGGTTTCAGAACCTGTAATCGGGATTCTTCGGATCGAATGCTTCATCGTCGAAGGACTTCGGCGTGATGCTGTCGATGACGATTTTCTCGAACATCTGCCCGTCGTCGCCGTAGGCTTCGACGGTGCGGAAATACGGATGCCGCAGGTCCAACCCGAGCGTCTGCTTCTTCGCGTAGAACTGCGGCTTGCCGCTCGGCGAAACATAGGTGAGCGCCACCACGCGCACGCCGTCTATCGTTTTCACCTCGACTTGCGGCTTGTAGGACGCGCCCACTTCCACGTACTTCTCCGCGTCGGTCATGAACTGGCTCACGATGAATTCGGTGCCGAGATCCGTGATCTTGTGATTCGACTGCGAGCGCGCGAGCGTGCCGTCGAGCGCGGTCCACATCGGCATCACGCCGAGCAGGCCGCCGAGGTGCCCGTACATTTCGTCGCGGCGCTTCGACGCGTCGTAGATCACTTCCTCGCCCGAATGGTCGCTGTCGGGCAGCCATTTCGCGTAGATGCGCAGCGGCTCGTGCTCCAGCTTCACGAGCATGTGCGCGGGCTTCGCGGGCCACTTGCCGTTCAAGCGCTCCCAGCGCGACAGCACGAATTCGTATGAGGGATAGCCCGCCGGGCCGAGCTTGATGAGCGTGGGCACGACGAGCGGATCGAACGCCTCGAAGAGCCCGGTGAGCTGCTCGTCGTCCAGCTTCGTGAGCGCGTCGGTCTTCTGTGCGCGCTGCAACCAGCGCACCTGTTGATCGACGCTCAGTTTCGCGACTTCGCCGGCAGGCGTCGCGCTTTGCGATGCGTCGCTTGTTTGCGCGCCGTTGCCTTGCGCGAATGCCGTGCTGCTGGCGAGCGCAAGCGCCGCCCACGCGATGAACGTCCGCGCTTTCTGAATTTTCATTGCCTGTCTCCCTTGATGAATGCTTGCGGCCCGCGCGTTCGCACGCGGGCCGACGCATTTTTCGGCTTCGCGATTTCCTCGCCACGCAGCGCACGCCGCGTGGCGAGGCCGGCTAAGTCGCGGACGGATTGCCCAGCACGCCCGGTGCCGGCGTATCGATGTCCGTGCCCGGCTGATCTGCCTCGATCGCGCGCGCGTGGCCCGCGTGCACAGTGCCCGAGAGTGCGGAAAGCAGCCAGTCGTAGGTCGTGGACGGTGCGGTGACGGGCAGCATATGGCCGCCGCTCACCACCTTGAGCGTCACCTGGCTCGTGAGGCGGCTGAGCGCCTCGCCGTGTCGGGTCCAATTCAGCACGACGTCGTCGCGTCCAAACAAAACATCGACAGGAACACTCAGTTGTGCGTAGCGTTGCTCCATCTGCGCGAGATCGTCGGCATCTTCAATCGCGATGAGATCGGCCGAGGCGTGGTAGAAGCCGCTGGGCCGCAAGCTCAGCAGTCCGCCGCCGCGCGTCCGGAAATCGGCCGGTACGGCCTCGGGCGCGAACACCTGCTTGAGGACCGCGGAACTGGTCGCGAGGCCGATGGGCGTAGCGAACGTGCACGCCACGAAGCGGCGCACGGTGTTCGAGCGCAGCACGAGCGCGCGAAAGGCCTTGGGCACCGCGGTCTGCACGTGCGTGAGCGGGGCGATCAGCGCGAGCCGCGAAACGGCGTGCGGATGATCGAGCGCTACGGCCAGCGCGATCGCGCCGCCGAGCGAATGCCCGACGAGCACCGGCGATTCGAGGCCCAGCGCTTCGATGAAGCGCGCGACCGTGCGCGCCTGCGCGCGGATGGTCGCCGACGAGTGCGGCCCGCGTGTGGAGTAGCCGGAGCCTGGGCGGTCGATGAGTATCACGCGATGTTCGCGCGCGAGCGCCTGCATGGGCAGCCACGCGAAGTTGCGCATTTGTCCGCTCAGACCGTGAATGAAGACCATGGGCGGCCCGCTGCCGTATTCGACGTAGTGAATACGGTCGCCGTCGATGTCGATCAGTTGACCGTCCATCGGCACGGCGGCTTCGATGCGGCGCGTGGCGCGTCGCGAGAATGCCGCGAGCGCGGCGAGCGCAGCGCCGGCGGCAACGACCGCGGCAGGCAGGGCAAGTGGGTTCACTGGCGGTCCTCAGAGTGCAGGTTGGGTTCGAAGCCTTGTACGCCTGACGACGCGCACGTAGCAAAGCGCGTGAAGCGCGCCGCGATCTGCCTTGCCTCGCTCACCACGGCCCAATGCGGCGCGGCGATGATTTCGCGCTGATGTGCGTCGAGCCAGTGCTCGACGCCTTCGGACACGGCCGGGGTCACGTAGCGGTCGAAGCGCGGCACGATGAACTGCACCGGAATACGTGTGCGGCGCTCGCGCGGGCGCCGCGCACACGCGAGAAAATTCGCGCGATAGAGTTGCAGCCCGTTCAGCGCGTTGCGCAACTGCTGGGGATCGGGTTCGACGCGCACGCGCTCGGTCTTGCGCAGCCACCACGGCCACAACGCCGCGCCGCCGAGCCGCCAGGCGAGTTTGGGCACGAGCGGCAGATGAAAGAATGCGATGTACCACGACTTCAGCAATTGCGCGGGAACGCGCGGCTTGAGAAATACATGGTCGAGACAAGGACCGGAAATCGAGGTATACGAAACGATGCGCGAGGCGTTCGCCGGATCGGTCACGGCCTCCCAGCACTGGATCGACCCCCAGTCGTGCGCCAGCAGATGAAACGCGCGTGTGCCGCAAATGGCATTGGCGACCGCGAGCAGATCGCGCGCGAGTTGCGCGAGCGCGTAGCCAGACTGCGCACGCGGCGCTTCGGAAGCCCCCATGCCGCGCACGTCGTAGGCGATCACGCGAAAGCGCGTCTCCAGTTCGCTGCGCAACGCGCGCCAGATGCGCGCCGAGTCGGGGTAGCCGTGCACGAGCACGACGGGCGCCGCATCGGCGGGCCCGCTGACGTACACCGCGAGGCGCACGTCGTCGGACTGGACGAACACGGGTTCGGGCGCGCCGCGCATGCCCTGCCTCACACCGCGCGCGGCGTTGCCGCCGGATGCAGCGGCACGCGGCGCGGGGCGGCGCGCGAGGCGTACTGCGCGTTGGTCTCGTCGATCTGCGCAACGAGGCCGTCGATACGCGCGAGATGCCGCCGGTTGTCGTGATCCCACGGATGAAAGCCGGGCTTGAAAAAGCGCAGCCATTCGAGCGCGATGCCGGGAAACACGCCGTGACGCGGCCCGTAGAGAAACTTCACGAGCTTCCACATGCCGCGCACCTTGCCCTGGCGTCGGCGGTGCGCGCGCAGGAGCGCGAGATGATAGTCGAACACGATGAGCCAGAAGAGAACCGTGGTGGCGAGCATCGTACCGGTTCGCATGAGATAGCGCTTGACGCCTGGCTCGATCACGAGATTCCAGACATCGAACGAGACTGACTTGTGCTCGGTTTCCTCCAGCGCGTGCCAGAGCCACATCTGCTTGTACCCCGCCACCGAGCCTTCGATGCGCGTGCCCGTGTCGGCGAGCAGCAGGTCGGCGAGCATGGCCGTGTAGTGTTCGAGCGCCACAGTCTGCGCGAGTTGCAGCGAAGGCGGCAACACTTTGCGCGCGAAATTGAGGATGGCCCACAGGCGCTTGTCGAGCTTGTGCGCGGGCAAGCCAGCCGCCTGCAGCAAGTCGTTGTACTCGACGTGCTCGCGCGTGTGCATCGCTTCCTGACCGATGAAACCCATGACCTGCTTCTTGAGTTCGGGGTCCTCGATGCGGTCGCGATAATGCCGCACCGAATCCATGAAGAAGCGCTCGCCTGCGGGAAAGAGCAATGAAAGCGCGTTGAAGAAGTGAGTGACCGGCACGCCCTCGACGTGCCAGTCACACGCCCTCTCGGGCGGCAATGCGAAGCGGATGTCGCGACGTATCGGCATCATGTTATGGCTCCCTGTTGTGTGCCTGCTGTTGTTCATGGCGTGGCGGCCGACCCGCGCGCGGCGCGGCGGCGTGCCTTCGCGGCTTCGCGCCGCGCGCTCATCACGACCAGTGCCTGGTAAGCGGCGGGCAGCGTGCGCGCGAGCCAGTCCGCCGCACGCGCGTCGCGGCCGATTAGCACGCGCCGCGCGTTGCGCCTCACGCCGCTCAGGATGGCGCGGGCCGCGTCGTCGGCGGTGGTGATGAAAAACTTCTCGAAGTCGTCCTTGCCTTGCTGCTCGCTCGCTACCATGAAGCCCACCATGTTGGGCGCCATGCGGCTCGATTGCGCGATGTTCGTGCGGATGCCGCCCGGATGCACGCAGGTCGCGGACACGCCGCAGCGCATCATGTCGAGTTCCTGGCGCAGCGCTTCGGTGAAGCCGCGCACGGCGTATTTCGTCGCGTTGTAGCCGCTCATGCCTGGTTGTGCGAAAAGACCGAACACGCTCGACGTATTGACGATGTGTCCGTCGCCACTTGCCTTAAGATGCGGCAGAAATGCCTTCGTACCATGCACGACGCCCCAGAAGTTGATGTTCAAGATCCACTCGAGGTCGCTGTACGCCATACCTTCAACGGTGCTCGACAGCGCGACGCCCGCGTTGTTGAAGACGAGATTGACGCCGCCGTGCGTGGCCGCCGTCTCGTCGGCCCACACGAATACGGCGTCGCGCTCGCTCACGTCGAGCACGTGCGTGCTCACGCGCACCGAAGGGGCAAGCGCGCCCACGATGCGAGCGGTCTCCTCGAGCGCCGGGGCGTTCCGGTCGGCGAGCGCGAGATGGCAGCCGGCGCCGGCAAGCTGGAGCGCGAGCGCGCGGCCCATGCCCGAGCCGGCTCCGGTGACGGCGGCGACCTTGTTGTCAAAGCGTTTCATGGGCGGGCTCCGGGTGGGGCGATTGCGCCTGGTCAGGCGGCCTCGGTGGGTTGCGTGGCGACGGTGAGCGGCGCTTCGTGCTGCGCGGCATGCGGCGCGCGATAGACCTGGTAATCGGCGAGGGAGAAGTGCGCCGTGGCACGGCGAAAGCGCCAGGTGAAACCGGGCCACAGCGTCGTGTTCCTGCCGTTGCGCGGGTCGAGATACCAACTCCTGCAA
Source organism: Paraburkholderia sp. BR10937 (assembly GCF_040965695.1). Classification (NCBI taxonomy): domain Bacteria; kingdom Pseudomonadati; phylum Pseudomonadota; class Betaproteobacteria; order Burkholderiales; family Burkholderiaceae; genus Paraburkholderia; species Paraburkholderia sp. BR10937. Next base: position 107,344 of record NZ_JBFRCL010000005.1, on the reverse strand, counting down.
CCGCCCACCGACCAGATCGCGCGGCCAAGCTTGTTCTGGATGCGCTCGTTGTAGCGCGCTTCCACATAGGGCCGTACCTCGATCGAATCCGCGCCGTCGTCCTTCATGGCGGCGAGCGCGCCAAGCACGTACTCGATCTGCGATTCGATCATGAACACCATCGAGTTGTGGCCGAGGCCGGTGTTCGGGCCGACCAGCATGAAAAAGTTCGGATAACCAGGCAGGCTCGTGCCGAGGTAAGCATGAGCGCCGTCGCGCCAGGTCTCGACGATATCGATGCCGCCGCGGCCCACAATCGTGCCCGGTGGAAATGGGTCGGCCACCTGGAAGCCGGTGCCGTAGATCAGGCAATCGACCTCGTGATGCACGCCGTCGGCGGTCACGACGCCGGTGCGGTCCACCCGCTCGATCGCGTTCGTGACCACCTGCACGTTCTTGCGCGAGAGCGCCGGATAGTAGTCGTTCGAAATGAGCACGCGCTTGCAGCCGATCGTGTAGTCGGGCGTCACGACCGCGCGCAGTTCAGGATCGGGCACCTGGTGGCGGATATGGCGCAACGCGAGCTTCTGCACGTTCCTCATCAGCGCGGGATGCACCGCGAAGCCGAGCACGCGCGTCTCGAGCAACCAGTAGAGCCCTGCGCGCGCGAGTGCTTGCGTGAAGGGCAGCGTGCGGAACAGCCATTGTTCGAAGCCCGAAATGGCGCGGTCGGGCTTCGGCATGATCCACGGCGGCGTGCGCTGGAAGAGCGAGAGCCGCGCCACGCGCGGCGCGATCTGCGGCACGAACTGGATGGCGCTTGCGCCCGTGCCGATGACCGCGACGCGCTTGCCTTCGAGCGCATAGCCGTGGTCCCAGTGTTGCGAGTGGAAGGTCTTGCCCTCGAAGGTGTCGAGTCCCTCGATCGCCGGCAACGCGGGGCGCGAAAGGCCGCCCATGCCCGAGATCAGCACCCGCGCGGTGACGCGCCGGCCATTGGCGAACGCGAGGCGCCAGCAGTGCGCAGCCTCGTCCCATGTCGCGTTCGTGAGTGCGTGCCCGAAGTTGAGCCACGGAAAAAGCCGGAAGCGATCGACGCAGCGGTTCAAATAGGCGCGAATCTCGGGCTGCGGCGCGAACATGCGCGTCCAGCGTGGATTGGGCGCGAACGAAAACGAGTACACGTGCGATTGCACGTCGCAGGCGCAACCGGGGTAATGATTGTCGCGCCAGGTGCCGCCCACGGAGTCGGCCTTCTCGAACACCGCGAAGTCCTGGTTGCCGCTTTGCAGCAGGCGGATCGCCATGCCAAGGCCGGCAAAGCCAGTGCCGATGATGGCGATGCCGATCGCGTCGCCGTTACGGGCGGGTGCGTTCATCCGGAGCGTCTCCCTGTTGTCGATCCATTTATGACTGTGACATTGATGGATGTAAACATAGTGCGATCGACGCCAATGCGCAAGGAGCTAGACTCAGCGCTCTAGCACATGAACAAGCGGAGGGGCGTAACGGGGCGCGAGCGCGCGAAAGGCCACCTGGCGGGGCCTTTCACATGTTCGGCAAAGCAGAAACCAGCAGGGAGGGCGTGCGCGGTTAACGCTTCTTGAGCGCGGTTTTCTTCGCCGGGCGAGCCGGTTTTGCTGCCGCCGGCGCGCGCCCAGCGCTCTTGCGAGGCGCGGCTTTGGGCGCGCGCTTCTTCGCAGCGGCAGGAACGGAGGCAGCTGCCGGCGCGGCTTCGCTTGCGCGCTCGCGGCCGAGCGTCTTGTCGAGGATCGTGGCGACCCGGCCGCCCAGGTAGTCGCTCGACTGCGCTTCGAGCGCGCGCAGGATCTCGTGCTCGACGAACACCGTGGAAAGCGGTCGCAGCCGCCAGATCGCGTCGACGAGCGCGGGCATGTCCGTGGCGGGCGGCAGCGCGCCCCGATCGTAGCGGTCCAGATGGCGCACGACCATTTCCACCAGCACGCGCGCGATGGCGTCGAAATGCGGACGCGTTTCTTCGAGCACGTCGAGCAGCTCGCGCGCGGGAATGCCCTCGCGCACGGTTGCGGCCGCGGCGTCGAGCATGCCCGGATTGCGCGAGACGAACGACAGCCCCTGGCGTTCGAGCAGCCCAAGGTCCGCGAGGCGCGCAAGGCTGCTCGGCGCTTGCGGTCCGAACAGCTTGATGAGCTGCGGCAGCGAATAAGTTTTCGGCCGCGCGTGCGACCACGGACCGCCAATCGCATTCTCGAGGCCGAGGATCGAGCGCAGGTCGCCGCCGTCGTCGATCGCCAGGATGAGATCCTGAATGTTGGCGAGCGTGTAGCCGCGCGCGAGCAGATGGTGAATGAGCTTGAGCCGCGCAACGTGCGAGTCGTTGTAAATGCCGACGCGCCCGCGCTTCTCGGGCGGCATGAGCAGGTCGCGGTCCTGATAGGCGCGCACGTTGCGCACCGTCGTGCCCGCCACGCGAGCGAGTTCGTCGACGGTGTATTCGCTGTCGGTGACGCGCTCCGGCGCGGTATCGGTCACGGGGGCTTTGGGCGTTTTCGGCATGCAGCGATTTTAGCGCGAGCGGCCCGGCCCACGCGAGCGCGCCTGGGTCCACGCTCAGGTCCGTGCCTCGCCGTGGCCTTTCTCGCCCTTTCGCGCAGGCGCCGCCTCACCATTGCGCCGGCCCGGTGCGCCCCTAGAAGCGGTAAGAGAGCGCAAGGAACGAGATGATCGGATCGGCCTTGAGGTCGGCCCGGCTCACGCCGAGCTCGCTGCCGTCCGCGGCCTTGACGATCACCGAGGACGTCGTCTTCAGTGGAATATAGGTGACCGACGCAACGATCCCCAGATGCTTCGTGACGTTGTAGGTCGCCCCGAGATTGAAAACCGGCGACCACGACGACGACGCCTTCGCGCTGATCTGCGTTTGCCCAGCCTTGCCCGCGCCCGCCGCGAGCACGGAGCCGAGATCGTCCTGGGTGGCCTTCACGAAGTTCGGATTGAGCTGGATATCCGAGAACCAGTTGTACGACACGCCGATACCGAGGAACGGGCGGAATTTCGCATCGGCGTCGCGAAAGTAATACTGGAAGATCAGCGCGGGGCTCCATTGGCGCACGCTGCCGACAATGGGGTTCGTCGCCGGGTCGCTGAGATTCTGGCTGCCGAGCGCGCCTGCCGGGCCCGGCGGCTTGATCGTGCCATGACCATAGAGCTTGAAGGTGGGCGGCACGCCCGCCACCGAGGTAATCGCGATATGGTCCGTGAAGAAGTGGCTGATGACGAGGCCGACCGTATCCGCATTCGATGCCGAAAGCCCCGTGCCCGCCGAAGTGAACGAACTAGGCAGCCGCAGCGGCGTGTTGATCGGCACGGGTGCGACGTCCGTGGTGAGCGGCGTGCTCGAATTCTGCGTCGTGACGTGAAACCAGCCGAGTGCGACGACGTTGTCGCCGGCGTGCTGTGCATACGCACTCGCCGTCAGCCCGGCGCTCAGCGCCGCCACTGCCATGCGTTTCATGATGTCCCTCCCAGGTGCGGGTGTGCCTTACCCGCGCGCGGCGGCGCGACGCATGCTTCGGGATGCCCGGCCTGCGTCGTCCGCTTTTGCTGCGCGCGCCTTTGTGGTCCGGCCGCCGCCGCGTTGCGCGACGACCGGGAGTGGCCACCTCGTGAGTGGCGCGGTTCGCCGCGCCGCTATTGTTCGAAGAATCGCTTCGTGATCCTTACTGAACGAACGCGCCGGCCGTGAAGTACGGGTCCGATGGCGTCGTCATGTCGAGGTAGCCGAACACGCCGCCCGTGAAGATCATCTTGCCGGTGGGTGTCGCGCCAGTGGAGGCGCCCACGTGCGTGGTCGTCACCGTGCCCGGTACGGTCTGGGCGAAGTTCAGATCGAGGGCGGTGGCGAGCGCGGCCTGCGAGGCGTTGAACGGATCGAGCAGCGTGGCCTGCGTGCCTTCCAGCGCGAGCGTGCGATAGTCGAACTGGCTGTCCACGCCGATGTATTCGCCGTTCTGCGAGCCCTGCGCAATGGCCGTTTGCGGCGCGAGCACGGAGATGCCCGATTCGTCGTCGGCCACCGGGCCGGTGGCGCCGCTCTGCGGATCGATGCCGACCTGCGGATACGCCACGCCGGTGCGCACGAGCACGGGCACGAGCTGGCCGCGCAGCTTGCCGACGATCATGAAGCCCTTGCCGGCCGGCTCCGTAGTGACGAGCGTCGGCTTGACCTGCCCCTGGAAGTGATCGGTTTCGAACGCGCCGCTGCCATCGGCCGACTGCGCGAAGTTGGTGCCGGGCTGCTGGCATTTGCCGGCGTTCACGCCCGTGTTGTCGCATTCGGTCCAGGTGCCGTCGGCGTTGATCGAGATCTTCGCGTCAACCGCAGCGGGCTGGAAATTCTGCGAAGGCACCTGGTGATAGCCGAGCTGGCTGTACGTGCCGGCGACGTTCGCGAGATTCGTTTCGATCGCGGAGAAGCCGATGAACGGGTAGTACGGGAACGTCGTGTCCGGCACGACGCCAATACCGCCCGAGCCCTTGTACGCGATCTCGGCACCCGGAATCGTGCCGCCGGCCACGCCTTCGCCGATGAAGACGCGCGCCGGGCGGTTGGGATCGAGACTCGCGCCATTGAGGCGGAACGCGCACTGGTTGAGCTTCGCCGTGGGGAGGCCGGTTTCCGCCGTCAGCGTGCCGGTGGCGATCTGGCCTTTGCGCGTGGGCGTCACCGTGCCGGTGGTCTGCGGGATCGGCGATTCGACGTAAGTGATCTGCCAGGTCATCTTGGCCGTGTCGAGCTGCAGCTTGACGAGTTCGCCGTCGCCGCCACCACCGGTGTACACCGTGTTGTAGTCGAGCGAGGTGGGGCAAAGCGCTGCTTCCACGAGCGGAGGGCTACTGCTGCTGCCGTTGCCGCCACCGCATGCGCTCAGCGCTGCAATCATCGGTGCGGCAATCGAGAGCGCCGCGAAAAATTTCCAGTTCATACCGCGTCTCCAGAGTCTTGTTGTTGGCGAGAGCGCCTTGCCTGTCATTCGTAGTGCGAAATTAAGGCGGTCGTAACAGATCGGACTGTCGCGACCGCCTGATGGACTACTCTGGCTGGATCAGTGCACCGACACCGAAGTAAGGCTGATTGGGCGTGGCGCCGTTCGCCGAACTGGCCGTGACGCCGCCGTTTTCCTCGCCGTCGATGAAGATGCCGTAAAGGCCGCCCACCGCAATCAGATTGCCCGCCTTGCCCTGGCTATCGGTCACGCCGATCAGGCCGGGGTGCGTCTGCGTGTAGTCGAGCGTGAACTGGCTCTGCGTCGTCATCGTCGAGGGCTTGAGGAAGCCGGCCTGCTGGCCGTTGATGAGCGTCGCCGTGTAGGCGAAGTTCGAGTCCGCGCCGATGTAGCTGCCGTCGAACGCGCCCGACGCAAGCGTCGTGGCGGGCGCGAGCAGGGCGATGCCTGACTCGTCGTCCACGGCGATCTGGTTGCTCAGGCTGATGGTTTCGTTCACGTAGCCGGTGCGTACGACCACGGGCACGATGGCCCCGTTGAGCTTGCCGAGGATCAGGTGCCCGGCGCCGCCCTGGCGGCTCACGATGACGTTGTTGCCGAGATTCAAGGGGAACGGCAACGGCGTGGGCGTCTCGATCTGCGGTGCGTCGGCGCTGTCGAAATAGCTGCCGCTCGTGCTCGCCGTCCATGCATTCGCGGCGGTTGCGCAGTTCGTGTTGGTCGCGCCGCCGGGCGCGCTGCAATTGCCGCTGGCGTCGTACTGCTCCTGCGTCACCTTCGCCGCCGGCGCAAAACTGCTGGAAGGCAGGATGTGATAGAGCAGCGCGTTATACGAGCCCTTGAGATCGGCGAGGCTCGTGCTCACCGACGAAAAGCCGATGAACGGATAGAAGTCGAACGTGCGCGGCGCGACGCCGCTGAAGAGCAGATTCGCGGTGCTGTCGCCGTCGATGTTCACGGTCGCGCCCGGAATACCGCCGCCCGCCACGCCAAAGCCAACATAGATCGTGGGCGGATTGTTGGTGTTGTACGCCGTGGTGTAGGTGCTGCCGTTGATCGTTCCCGTGCCCGCCTGAAGCTGGAACGCACACGTGATCTGCGCGGCGGTTGGCAGCGAGCCCGCGGGCGGATGCTGCACGGCGCCCGTGATGGTGAGGCCCGCACGCGTGTTTTGCACCGAACTCGCCGCCACGGGAATGGGCGAGGCGAGGAACGTGAGCTTGTACGTCATCTTCGTCGGGTCGATGTTCAGGCTCACGACCTCGCCACTGCCTGCACCGCCCAGATACGTGTTCGCCGCGATGTCCGCCGCGGCGGGACACAACGCCGTGGCGGTCGGTGCGCTGCTGGGCGGACCCTGGTTCGCGCATGACGAACCCGAGCATTGCGCCGGGGTGATGGGTGCCGGATTACTGGCGGTACCTCCGCCGCAGGCGACCAGCAAAGGGGTCGCGGCCGCGGCCAGCATCAAGCTGCTGCGGACAATGCTCTCCATGATTTGTCTGCCTCCCTGTGTCGTATTTATGCGCAGAAGATTGGATCATGACATTGGCCACTGTCAATTGAACGAACCGTCTAAAACGCGTGACGAGGTCGCTCTTGCTTGTTGTTTCGCGGTTTGCGCACGCAACAACCGGGGTTTTTCCCGAGGCCGCAATGCACGCGCCGTGCGCCTATGCGCAATTGGCGTGCCTGAAACGCCTCGTTGACATGTCATCGCGATTCGTTGCGTGCGCGACGGTCGCTGAAAGGCAGGGGAAAGCCGAGGATGGAATCACGTTAGCCGCATAATTGATTCGGATTACAGATTAATATGCACGTGCTGTCTGATGGTGAGGATATTCGGGAGCAGTCATCGCGCCGCAATGCTCAACGATGAGTACATACGGGAACGGCCGGGGTGAAGCACTGCACAAACCTGCGTAGCAAGGTGGGCTCTGCAAAGAAATCCATAGGTGAGCGTGTGCGGGAGCGTAAGTTCACTGCGGTGTGCGCCGCACAGTTTTTCGTTGCACCGTTGCGCATATCCGCGGCCAGGTTCAGGTCTATGTGGCGCACGTCATGCAACTAAAAGGTGAGTGTTTCCGGGAACATGAACGCAACACTGGCCGTTGCTGCGTTGCGGCAGTGTCGCCGCGGCCGGGTCGTGATTCGCGGTATAGTCATTCGCGACAAGAGGCCTCGTTGTGCGCCATGCGCTTCACCGCCGGCGTGTCCGAGCGGTCTGCAACGGAGTTATCCATGGGTATACTGGACAGGCTTTGGCCGCGCGCCCGCGCGAAGCAGGTGCCGGAATCGCCGCAAATCCAGACGCTGATCGAGCGTCTGCTCGTGCTCAGCCCTACGCTCAAGCTCGTGCCCGAGTGGCGCGAGCGGCTTGCGCCCGCGCTTGCGCAATCGGTCGCGTATGTGCGCGACGTGGTGGACCGCATGCCGCCCGCGCGCGAAGCGAGCGCCGCCACGTGGTCGAGCGACCCCTATATCCACGCGTTTTTCGCCGCGCCCGACGAGGTCGGCCATGTGCTGAGCCGCTCGCCTGAACTGCATGCCTGGTTCGAGAGTCATCCGCTTGCGCGCGAGACTTACGCGGTGCTCGGCATGGCCCTGAACGAGCGGCGCGCCTTCGGTGCCGAGCAGCATGGCGACGAAGTGCACACCGATGTCATGCAGACGACGTTGAGCTTCGACGATCATCAGGTGCGCGTGTGTGGCGAAACCGAAAGCGACCTTCGCGAGCAGATCGTGCAGCGCGTGGTCGAGCAGATCGCACTGGAAGGCCTCGAGCAGATTGGCGCCGACGAGTCGCGCCGCGACGTGCTGGAACAGGAGCGTGCGCTGCTCAGAACGCGCCTGCAACTGCTCACGCGCCACGGCGCGGGGACGCAACGCATGCTGGGCGAGCACGCCGTGCCAAACGTCGCCGAAGTAGCGAAGGTCGAGGCGCAGATTGCGCAGAACGAGAGCGAGATCGCCGCGCTCGGCCTCAAGAGCGAAGCGCTCGAACATCAGCTCACGGTGATTTGCAGGGTGCTCGCGAATCCCGCGCAAAACACGAACGTCGAAATGCGCGAGATCTGCCTGAGTCCGATGAATGTCCTGCTCGCGAACGGCGGCCCAGGCAACAGCGCCTCGATCATGTTCCCGCTCGCTCGGCTGCCGTCGAGCCCGCAAGGTTTGCGCGCCTTCTCACTGGTGCGCTTCGCGCGCGCCGACCTGCAACCGTTGCCGCGCGTGCTCGTGGAAGACAGCCGCTTCATGATCTGAGCACGGCACCGCAGTCATAGGTGAGAAGATCCGGGAGCCGTGTGCGTGGCATTGCGACGGTTCGTCGGCGAAGCGTGCCTTAATCACCGTCGCGCGCGTTCGGCTGCGGAAGTTTCGTGATCCCGATGGACAGGAGAACCTGGTTCCAGCGCGCAAGATTTTCCTGGTAGTCCCAGGTTAAGGGATGCGAATATTGCCCACTACCAGGTGTTGGCAATCAAAACCTTGCGCGCGTGAGCGCGAGACGCCAAAAGGTGAGCGTTTTCGGGAACCGTGAACAACGGTGAGAAATTGCGCGCCGAATTGCTAACCATTGATGCAAACAGCCCTGTTTACAGGGGCTTTTTCGTCAACGGGCGCGACCCCGGTGCAGGTCCGTCGGCGCGAAAGGTGAGCTTTTTCAGGAGCCGTGAATCAGGCGCCCTACGGCGCCGGCCAGGCGAGCACGCCGTTCGCGTCGATCGAGAAGCGCAGCTCGCCGGTATGCGATGCCGGCACATCTTCTGCGGCGATATCGAAGGTTTCTCCGGCGATCTCGACGGTAACGTAGCGGTCGCCGTGACGCAGCGACGTGCCCGCAACACGCCCCTGCCACGCGCCTTCCTGCGTCGCGACGAGCGCGCGCGGCGAGACCCGCCACATCACGCGCGTGCCCACCGCAAGCGAGGTAACGGCGCAGGACAGGCGCAGTCCCGTCGGCGTTTCGATCGTGCCGCCAGCACGCACGATCCCCTCGCCGACGTTGTGCAGGCCGAGCAGTTCGGCCACGCGCAGCGTGGCGGGCCGCTGGAACACGTCGGCCACGGCGCCCGCCTGCAGCACGCTTCCCTGTTCGATCACGAGCACTTCGTCGGCCAGCAGTGCCGCTTCGTCGGGGTCGTGCGTGACGATCACCGTCACCGCGCCGACCTCGCGTTGCAGCGCCCGCAACGACTGCTGCAGACGGCGGCGGCGCGGCGTGTCGAGCGCGGCGAACGGTTCGTCGAACAGCAGCAGTTGCGTGTGCCGCGTGAGCGCGCGCGCGAGCGCCACGCGCTGGCGCTGGCCGAACGAGAGCTGGCGAGGCAGGCGTTCGGTGAGCGTGTCGAGGCCGAGGTGCGCGAGCCAGTAGCGTGCGCTGGCCGCGTCGGCATCGACGGGAAACGCGAGCTGCTGTGCCACCGTCATGTGCGGGAAGAGCCCGTAGTCCTGCGGCATGTAGCCGATCTGGCGGCGCTCCGGCGGCAGCGCGCCGAGGTCGGTTGCCCCAAGCGTGACGGAGCCCGCGTCGTTGCGCTCGAGCCCGGCGATGATGCGCAGCGCGAGCGACTTGCCCGAGCCCGAAGGGCCTATGATCGCGAGCCGGCGCGTTTGCGGCTGCCACGCCACATCGAGCGTGAATGCGCCGAGGTGCCGGCGCGCCGCGAAGGCAAGACGCAGGCCGGCGTTTTCGGCCGCAGTGGCGGCCGGCGTGATAGCGGTGAGTTCGTCGCCGTTGTCCACGTTCACCGCCAGCGTCGAGCGTGCGCTGCGGCTATAGACGGAGAGCACCGCGCAGATGATTGCAATGCCGAGCGTCGGCAGCAGGAGCGGCATCATCGCGGGCAGGCCCTGGCCACCGAACACGACGTAGGTATACACAGGCAGCGAATACGGGTGATACGCGACCATCACGGTCGCGCCGAATTCGCCGAACGCGCGCAGCCAGGCGAGCGCGAGCCCCGCGCGGATGGCGGGCCACGCAATGGGCAGCGTAACGCGAAAGAAACGGCTGGCGGCGTGATGGCCGAGCGTGGCGGCGACGTCGTCGTACACGGGATCGACAGCGCTGAACGCCGAGCGTGCCGCGACGATCAGGAAGGGCGCCGCCACGAAGGTCTCGGCGAGCACGATGCCCGTGAAGGAGTCGGTGAGCGAGCCGCCGAAGAGCTGGCCGATGCCGCTATACGGCCCGATGAGAAACAGCAGCAGCACGCCGCTCGTGAGCGGCGGCAGCGCGAGCGGCAACTGCACGACGAAGCCGAGCAGGGCAATGCCGCGCGCGCGCGAACGCGCGAGCCAGTAGCCGAGCGGCACGCCGCCCAGCAGGATGATGAGCGCGGCCACGCTCGCGCTCGCGACCGAGACGCCTACCGCCGACCAGGTGGCGTGCCAGTCGACGCCGGCCCAGTCCGCCTGGCCGATCTGCGGAATGCTCGCAACGAACGGCGCGCACAGATAGACTGCGAGCAGCGCGCCGAGCCACCAGAGCGGCTGGGAGCGCTTCACGGCAACCTGCTCCGCACGCTGCGCGGCTTGTGTCATTGCTGTGCGGCGTCGATCACGGCTTGCACCGACGGCGGGATCGCCTGGGTCTGGCCGTTGACGGCAGGCCTGGTCACATCCACGCCGTGCTCGGCGAGCAGCTTGCGGCCTTCCGCCGAGAGCAGGAAGTTCACGAAGCGCGCAGCGCCGGCGCTGTTGGGTGCGTCGTTGAGAATCGTGAGCGTGTAGTTCGCCTTGATCTTCAGTTCGGGCGCGGGATGGATCGCCGGAATCTTCAGGTCGGACGTTTCGGTCGAGTAGAAGAAGCCCGCGTCGAGCTGACCCGACTGCAGACGGCCAACGAGCGTTTCCTCCGGCAACACCTGCTCGGGATTCTCCGGCGTGCCAAGCGTTTTCTGCACGAGGTCAGGCTGGTTGTACGCCTGCGCGGCCTTCGTCATGAGTTCGACGGTGAAGGCGCCCTTCGGGTCGAGCTTCGGATCGGTGCGGCCGAGGCGGATGCCCGGTTCCTGCAGCACCTGATCCCACTTCTTCGTCTTGAAGTCGCCGGCGAAACGGCTCTTCGGGTTGTAGCCGATCAGGAGCGGCGATTCGGCAAAATTCACGTACCACGTAACGTGATTGGCGTTGGCCTCGCCCATGAGGCTCGCGTTGACCTTCGGGCTCGCGCTGATGAACACATCGCCGCGGCGCAGCTTGCCCTTGATCTCATTGGCGATCTTGTTCGAGCCGGCTGCGTAGCCCTTGAAATGCAGGCCCGTTTCCTTTTCGAACGCGGGGCCCACGCTCTTTTCCATGAGATTCACGAGCGAGCCTGCATAGAGCACGTTGACATCGGATTCGTCGGCGAATGCGTTGGCGCTGGCACCCATCACACCGCTCATCACGACGACTGACGCCACCAGATTGCGGATAAACATGTTCGATACCCTGTGCGTTATAAAGGACCATATATTACGATGGAGTGCTGTGTTCATGTGCTGATTCAAATGGCTATTTCGGCAATCGGTGCCCGTGCGCGTCACACTGACACGGCGAAACTGGGGGTCAGTCTTTTCCCGCTTCATTGTTCCGTTCAATTGTGGAGGCCGTATGCGTACCAGCGCCCGTAACCATTTCTCCGGCCAGATCAGCGCGGTCAAGGCCGGCGCCGTCAACGACGAAGTCACACTGCGCGCCGACGGCGGCCTCGAGATCGTCGCGATCATCACGCATGGCAGCGCCGCTTCGCTGGGTCTCGCCGCTGGCAAGCCGGCCTTCGCGCTCGTGAAGGCATCGTCGGTGATCCTCATGGTCGACGGCGACGCGAGCAAGGTGTCCACGCGCAACGTCGTGGCGGGCACGGTGTCGTCGGTCACGAAGGGCGCGGTGAACGCGGAAGTCGTGCTCGCGGCCCCGGGTGGCGCGCAGATCGCGGCCATCGTGACGAACGACAGCGTCGATCGTCTCGGCCTCGCGGCGGGCAAGCAGGCTGCGGCGCTCTTCAAGGCATCGAGCGTGATCGTCGGCGTAGACGGTTGATGCGTTGCGACCGCACGTGAGTGCAATGACACAGGGCAGTCACGACCCCGGCGCGCCGCCGCGCGATTTCGATGCGCTGGCCGCCGCGCGCTGCGCACGCCCGATGCCTGGCTCTTCGCGCGTCTCGTTGCGGCGCGCGAGGTACGCGGCGAATTGCCATTGCCTGGTTTAACGCGCACGCAGATCGACGCGCTCGGGGCGCGGCACTTCGTGTGCGCGGTGACGAGTGAAGCGCCGCACACGCACGTGATGGCCGATGCATCGGGCGCCACGCCGGGCCCGGCACCCGGTTGCCCCGGCTGCGAGGACTTCGGCTTCTGTTTTCCTGCTGATCATTAGCCATCCAGAGGGGAGCGGCGTGCGGCAAGCATCGTGTATGCTTGCGCGCATGACCAAGTCCCCCAACGATCAACCGCGCGCAGACGCTCCCGCGCCCGCCCAGGCGCAGCAACCGGCCCGGCCCGAGGTGCGTTTTCGCATGCGCATCATTCAGGACGGCACGATCGCGCTCGGTCCAGGCAAGGTGTCGCTGCTCGAAGCCGTTCGCGAACATGGCTCGATCTCGGCTGCGGCGCGCAGCATGAACATGTCGTACCGCCGCGCATGGCTGCTGATGGATGAACTCAACCGCGCGCTGGAGTCGCCGGCTACGGTCTCGGAGCATGGCGGGCAGAGCGGCGGCGGCAGCATGCTCACGCCCGTGGGCGAAGAGATCGTTCGCCTGTATCGCAGCATCGAGGCGCGCGCCGCGGCGGTCTGCGAGGCCGAGATCGAAGCGCTAGTCAAACTCGTGAAGTCCTGACGCGATGTGATGCGCCAGGCGCCTGGCCGTGGCGCAGGCAGAACCGCGAGACGGGTACTGCTGCGAGCGTGGGCGTCGCGTTCGCATGTAGCCGCATCATCAACTCGACGAAGCTGGCAAGGCTCGCCGTGCGCACTGGGTGCCACGTGACCTGGTGCCGTTCGCACACGCGCTTGAGCGTGCTCATCGAATCGTGGTCGATGCAGTCGACGGGAAACACCGCGAGATCCGCGTTGGCGAGCGCTGCGGCGAGCAGGCCCTTGCTATCCTCCACGCCGCCGTCGTGCACGGTCAGCTCGCCTCCCGCCGACTCCACCCAGCGCCTGAGCGCGTGATTCGAACCTGGCCTGCCACCCACGTAGACGATCCGGCGCCCCTTGAGCACATCCTCGGGTAGCGCGCGTTGGGCCTGAGGGTCTTCGTGCGCTTGCGTGGTCTGCTCCCTGGCGTGGACTTCGGCGCGCAAGCGTCGATCAGTGCGTGGGCTTCGTCGAGCTGCGCGCGCAGCGTGTGGAGCGCGGCGGCATCGGCATTCGCGCGCTGCTCGGCGATTTCGCGGCGGCTCGTGTGCAGCGCGACCCGCGTGTCGCGCGCACTGGCGAAACGGCGCACCGCGCCGGCATAGCGCGTGTCGAGGGCCTTTTGCAGCGCATTGCCGCCTGCGCCGCCTTCTATCGCCAGCTCGACCGCGGCGTGGTGGATCTCGAGATCGCTCGCGCGCTGGGCGCCCCGGCTGGGCGCGCGCCGACATCGCAATATACCATGGAATATAACGAAGGCCGGATGGCGGCCAGGGACGCGGATCAGGCGGCGGGTTCGCGCACGAGCGTCGCTTCGACGGCGGTGGCGGTGACGGCTTTGGCCACTGAGCGACTCGCGGCCGCCTCGCGTGAAAGCGTTTCACAGTGCGCGTCGACCGCATCGAGCCGCTCCAGTTCGGCCACGGTGCGGCGCAGCGCTTCGGTATCGTCGCATGAATTAAGATTCCTCCTTTGCGCCTCGCTTACTACCTCGTTGCGCACGCACCCGATTTTTCGCTTTTTCCCGCTGTTCGATGACCACACCTTCTCCGGAGGCGGCGTCCGACGACCCGCCCAGCCTTTCGCGCAATCGCAGTTTCCAGCGCTTTTATGGCGCGCGAGTGCTGTCGTCGCTCGCGTTCCAGATGCTCGCCGTCGCCATGGGCTGGCACATCTACGCGCTCACGCATAGCGCGTTCGCGCTCGGTCTCGTCGGCCTCGCGCAGTTCCTGCCGATGTTCTGCCTCACGCTCGTCGTCGGCCACGTGGCGGACCGCTACGACCGCAGACGCATCGCGTCCGTCTGCCAGCTCATCGAGTGTGCCGCCGCGCTGACCTTCGCGGCCGGCACGGTCGGCGGCTGGCTGAACGCGCCGCTCATCTACGCGCTCGCCGCGTGCGTGGGCGCAGCGCGCGCATTCGAGTCGCCCGCCATTTCGTCCTTGCTGCCGGGCGTCGTGCCGCGCTCGCAGCTGCCGAACGCGACCGCGTGGTCGACCTCGGCGAACCAGACCGCGAACATCGTCGGCCCGGCGCTGGGCGGCCTGCTGTACGGCATCGGCGCGACGCCGGCCTACGCGGCCTGCTCGCTCGCGTTCGCGGCGGCGGCCACGCTCTCGGGCACCATCCCGCTGCGCGCGAAACCGCCCGCGCGTGCGCCCGTCACGCTCGAGTCGGTGTTCTCGGGCATCGCGTTCATCCGTTCGCAGCCCGTCATTCTCGGCGCGCTGTCGCTCGATCTGTTCGCGGTACTGTTCGGTGGCGCGACGGCGCTCTTGCCCGTATTCGCCCGCGACATCCTGCACGCCGGGCCCATCGCGCTCGGTCTGTTGCGCTCGGCGACGGCCGCGGGCGCGCTGGCGGGCTCGATCTGGCTCGCGCACTTTCCGCTGCGGCGCCGGCCGGGTCTTGCGATGTTCGGCGGCGTGGTCGTGTTCGGCTGCGCGACGATTGCGTTCGGGCTCTCGCACAACATCGTCGTCTCGCTGATGGCGCTGGCGGTGCTGGGCGCGTCGGACGTGGTGAGCGTGGTCGTGCGCACGTCGCTCGTGCAGCTGCGCACGCCCGATGAAAAACTCGGCCGCGTGAGCGCGGTCAATTCGCTTTTCATTGGCACGTCGAACCAGCTTGGCGAGTTCGAGTCGGGGCTCACCGCCGGCTGGTGGGGCGCGCTGCGCGCCGTGCTGGTGGGCGGCGTGGCGACGATCTGCGTCGCGCTGCTGTGGATGAGGTTCTTTCCGGCCCTGCGCGACACGCGCTCGCTCGAGCGCGAAGAGGCGCACGCCACCGCCAGCGCAAACTGATCGCGCGCGGCCGCCTGCGGCGCCCCGTCCCGCCGCTGCCGCGCGCCGGGGTTTGCCGTTATCCTTGCTCCAGGGCCCGCTCGCCACAGCGGAAGTAGCGGACCGCCGTTTTTCTCATCCACCCATCAAGTCATGTATCCATCGACCATCGCCCCGAGGAGCGCCGCATGCGCGTAGGCCGCCCCGTCAAGGCCCTGCCGCAGCCGCTGTGCGACTACTGCGGCGCGAAAGCGGTGCTCGCGCGCTTTGCCGACGAGGCCTACCCGTATCGCGACGATCACGGCCCGCTCTGGGTCTGCACGCCCTGTGAGGCCTGGATCGGCGTGCCTGCGCGCAGCACGCGCAACGTGCCGCTCGGCCGGCTTGCCAACGCCGCCCTGCGCGACGCCAAGAGCCGCCTGCACGACGCGCTCGAACCGCTGGTGGCCGCGAAAATGCGGCGCGATAAGGTCAACGCCTTCGAAGCGCGCGGCAAGGCCATCCGCTGGCTCGGGGAGGAGCTGGGCTTCGACCTGCCCAATCCGTCGATCCACCTCCTGAGCCTCGAGCAGTGCGAGCAGGCCATCGCCCACATCGAGGCGTTCATGGCCGCGCGGCGCGCCGAGGGCGGGGGCGAGCGCGAACCGCGCTGAGCCGGCCGCCGCCAGCCGCTTGCCCGCCCATCAGGCGATGCGCGGCGCATGTCTGTCACTGATCGTTACATTCGATTTGAGGGTCGGCGCTTAACCTTCGGCGCGCCGTGCCGTTATTGCACGGAACAGACTCTTACTTGCCCTTCCATGGCCAGGACCATCCCTTTTCCGCAGCGCTCGCAAGCCGGTCGTCCCCGACGCAGCAAGTCGATGCTGCTGCCGATCCCGCGCGCGGTCGCCAACGAGCTCGCGCTGCAGGTACATCTCGCGCTTGCCGCGCTGCGCCGCGGCGGCACCGGCGACGACGCACGCGCCTTGCTTCATGCTCACGTCCTCGCGCAATCGATTGCGGAGGCCGGATACGGCGTGCTCGAGCCGGAACAGGTGCGAGCGGCCGATGCCGCGCTGATCGCCTGCTTCGAGCGCGGTAACACGGGCGGCGGCTGGCAGCTGGACGAAGCGGGCTTCGAGGCGGTTGCGCAGCTAGTGAGTGTGTACGACCGGCAGCTGCAAGGCGCGCCGCTGTGGGCGCTGACCGAGGCAAGCGAGCGGCTCGAGCGCATGGGCGCGGGCGATGCCAGCCAGCAGGCCTTGCGCAAGAGCGCGTGACGTGAGGGATGGGGCCGCCGGGTACGCCCCTTGCGGCAAGGCGGAATGACCGTCGCCGCACAGACGCAGTGGGCAGCAGGCAGTATGGTGAAGTGAACGATCCCTCTTTGAAAGACGAGCCGGATCGAGGCGATGGACGGAAGGCCGCCGGCGATGCTCCCCAAAAAATGCATGACCGCTCCGGTCGAGCCTGGGATGCGCTGGAGCGAACCAGGGACGAGCCCGACGCGGGCCGCCAGCGGGCGCTGTGGCGACATTGGCACGAGATTTGACGCGGGACGCGAATCGTGTTGACTTCGGACAGGTGGCGCGCCTAAAATTCGCCGGTCTTAACAAAAGGGGCTGACGCCTTGGACAGTAGCAGTTGTCGATCTTCGAACAGTTTCGCTGCCTGACCGGCAGGACGTCCGCGCTCCCTTTCTTTCAGCCGCCGTCTTGCCAGCTAGGCAGATGGTGCGCGTCCAGCAGTAAATCCTCGTGCACTCTTGAATAGCGTCGACCGACGCAGCGCCTTGACCGTATCGAGCGCCGCGGATGGCCGACATCGCGCCGTAAGCCCGCCCTGATCGATGCGCGCTTGCGGCACGGTTCGTTCGTTGCGCCCTGCGCGCGACGCGCGGATCGACACATGCGCGCTTTGCAGCCCTTGAAGCCGCTTCGCGTTCGAGCCACCGGCTCGATGCAAGCCCTGGGGTCAGCCGCCGTGACGATAAGGAGTTCCGATGTCTGACAGTGACAGTTATCCGTTATGCCGCTTCCTTTTGAATTGCACTGAGGAAAGCGGGCAGACGCGAGCCGCCGCGCGCTGAACGACGCGCTCTGCCGGGTCTGCTGGCTGTCCTCCCCAACGCGTCCCCCGCGACGCCAGGAGAACCAGTATGAACTTCGGCCTTCTTTTGCCGCATCTGTCACAACTGCAGCAAATGCAGCACACCCTCCATCCCGATGTGCTCGGCGCGCGTGAGCGTGCGAGCGCTCCGCCGCCCTGCCGGGAATCGCAACTCGCCGCGCGCTGGCGAGACCTGCGAGCGCGCGTGTTTCGGGTCTGAATCAGACAAGCAGTAACGGATCCCCGCGCGTATGTCCAGCCGGCCGGGCCGGCCCTACGCGCCGCGCGAGGGATTCGCGCAATAACCAAACGCCGGTGCTTCGACATGAACCAGTTCAACCACACATTGCGAACGACCCGCCGCGCAGCGCGCGCCTGCGCCGGCGTGCTCGTGCCCACGCCTGTACTCGCCAACGGAGGCCGCTAATGGAGTTCAGCTTCAACCTGAACCGCACGGCCAACGCCTCGGCGTGGCGCGTGCTGCCGAACCGCTGGGACTTCGTGGCGTTCCCGCTGATGATCGGCCTGATTGCGATGGCGGCCGTGGGCTTTCACGAAACGATGGCGCCCATCGCCACCTTGAAGGCGCAGCCCATCTCGCTCGATCCCGCGAACCTGCCCGAGTACGCCATGCGCACCACGCTGCGCATGCTCGCGGCGATGGTGGCGTCGCTCATCTTCACGCTCGTCTACGGCACGCTCGCGGCGAAGAGCCGTCGCGCGGGCCAGGTGCTCGTGCCGATTCTCGACATCCTGCAGTCGGTGCCGGTGCTCGGCTACATCTCGTTCACGGTCACGTTCTTTCTCGCGCTCTTTCCCTCGCGCGTGCTCGGTGCCGAACTCGCGGCGATCTTCGCGATCTTTACGAGCCAGGCGTGGAACATGACCTTCAGCTTCTACCAGTCGCTGCGCACGGTGCCGCGCGATCTGGATGAAGTTTCGCGAGGTTTCCACCTCACGGGCTGGCAACGCTTCTGGAAGCTCGAAGTGCCGTTCTCGATGCCGGGTCTCATCTGGAACATGATGATGTCGATGTCGGGCGGCTGGTTCTTCGTGGTGGCCTCCGAAGCGATCACAGTGGGCAACAACACGATCACGCTGCCGGGTGTCGGTGCGTATCTGGCGCAGGCGATCGCGGAAAAGAACCTGCATGCCGTGGGCTGGGTGATCCTCGCCATGATCGTGGTGATTCTCGCCTACGACCAGTTCCTGTTCCGCCCGCTCGTGGCCTGGGCCGACAAGTTCCGCATGGAGAACACGAGCTCGGGCGACGCGCCCGAATCGTGGCTGCTCGACCTGATTCGGCGCACGCGCCTCATTCACCGTCTGCTCGTACCGATGGGCTTCCTGCTCGCCACGCTCGCACGCATTCCGTTGCGCGTGCAACTGCCGAAGTCGCTGCCCGTCGTCACCACGATCAGCAAGCGCTCGCGCATCGGCGACATCGTCTGGGCCGCGTTCGTGATCGCGCTGACCGTGTTCGTGGTGTGGCGCGTGGTGGCCTATGTGCGCACGGGCGTCACGCTCGATGAAGTCTGGCACGTGTTCGTGCTCGGCCTCATCACGCTCTTTCGCGTGCTGCTCCTGATCGCCATCGCTTCGGTGATCTGGGTGCCGCTCGGCGTGCTGATCGGCCTGCGTCCGTCGATTGCCGAGAAGGTCCAGCCGCTCGCGCAGTTCCTCGCCGCGTTCCCGGCGAACCTGCTGTTCCCGGTGTTCGTGATCGTGATCGTGCGCTTTCACCTGAACCCGGACATCTGGCTCTCGCCGCTCATCGTGCTCGGCACCCAGTGGTACATCCTCTTCAACGTGATCGCGGGCGCCAGCGCGTATCCGAACGACTACAAGGAAGCGGCCACGAACTTCCGCATTCGCGGCTGGCAATGGTGGAAGAAGGCCATGCTGCCGGGCATTTTCCCGTACTACATCACGGGCGCGATCACGGCTTCCGGTGGCGCATGGAACGCGAGCATCGTCTCCGAGTTCGTGCAGTGGGGCGACACGAAAGTCGTCGCGCATGGCCTCGGCTCGTACATCGCCCAAACGACCGCCGCCGGCGACTTCCCGAAGATCATTCTGGGCATCGCGATGATGTCCCTGTTCGTTACGTTGTTCAATCGCGTGCTCTGGCGTCCGCTGTACACGTACGCCGAGTCCCGGCTGCGCCTCGATTGAGATGGAGTGACATCATGCTGAATCCGAAAATCGTCTCTTCCGACCTGCTGCCGATGCGGCCCGCTCCCGGCCAGGAAGTGCTCGCCGTCAAGCATGTTTCGCGTGGCTTCGCGAAGAAAGAGGACGAGCGCCTCGTGCTCGACGACGTGAACCTCACGCTGCGCGAAGGCGAGATCGTCGGCTTGCTGGGCCGTTCCGGCTCGGGCAAGTCCACGCTGCTGCGCATCATCTCCGGGCTCATCGAGCCGACCGAAGGCGAGGTGAACTGGCTCGGCAAACCGCTCGAAGGGCCGGCCGAAGGCGTGTCGATGGTGTTCCAGACCTTCGCGCTGTTCCCGTGGCTCACGGTGCTGCAGAACGTGGAAGCGGGCCTCGAAGCGCAGGGCGTGGGCGCGCGCGAGCGGCGCGAACGGGCGCTTGCCGCCATCGACCTGATCGGTCTGGACGGCTTCGAAAACGCCTATCCGCGCGAGCTTTCGGGCGGCATGCGCCAGCGCGTGGGCTTCGCGCGCGCGCTCGTGGTCGACCCGACGCTCCTGCTCATGGACGAGCCGTTCTCCGCGCTCGACGTGCTGACCGCCGAAACGCTGCGTACCGATTTGCTCGACCTGTGGACGCAAGGGCGTCTGCCGATCAAGTCCGTACTGATCGTCACGCACAACATCGAGGAAGCGGTGTTCATGTGCGACCGCATTCTCGTGTTGTCGTCGAACCCGGGGCGCGTGTCGGCCGAGATCAAGGTGCCGTTCAAGCATCCGCGCAATCGTCTCGATCCGGCGTTCCGCAAGCTCGTCGACGACATCTACGCGAAGATGACGGCGCGCGAAGCCGCCGAGGCCACGACTCGCCGTCTCGAAGTGGGCAGCCGCCTGCCGGACGTGTCGACCAACATCATGGCGGGTCTGATCGAGACGCTGGCGGCCGCGCCGTATCACGGCCGCGCCGACATGCCGGAAATCGCGCGCTCGCTGCATCTGGAAGTCGACGACCTGTTCCCGATCGTGGAAATGCTGCAGCAGCTCGGCTTCGCCGACGTGCGCGAAGGCGATGTGCTGCTCACGCCGCCTGCACGCGTGTTCGCCGAGATGGGCACGCAGGCGCGCAAGCTCATGTTCGCCGATCACCTGCTGCGCAACGTGCCGCTCGCGGCGCGGATCAAGAAGGTGCTCGACGAGCGGCCCGGCCATCGCGCGCCGCGCGTGCGCTTCGAGCAGGAGCTGGAGGACGTGCTTTCCGATGTCGACGCCGAAGAAACGCTCGATACCGTGATCGAGTGGGCGCGTTATGGCGAGGTCTTCTCGTACAACGACCAGTCGGAAATCTTCAGTTTCGAGGACGTCGAGGCGTAACGCCTGCATCCTTGCAAAAACAAGAACGGGCGGCGAGGGTGACACCTCAACCGCCCGTTTTTTTGTCTTCTGAATCTGCTGGCCTTACTGGCCGATTCCGATCAGCTCGATTTCGAACGTGAGGTCGCTGTTCGGCGGGATCGGGCCGACTGCGCGATCGCCATAAGCGGTCGCCGCCGGGCAGGTCAGCTTCGCCTTGCCGCCGACCTTCATCTTCTGCACGCCCTGCGTCCAGCACGGAATCACGCGATTGAGCGGGAAGGTCGCCGGGCCGCCATGCTTGTCGGAGCTGTCGAATTCGGTGCCGTTCGCGAGCGTGCCGCGATAGTTCACACGCACGACGTCGGTGGCGGTGGGTTGCGGACCGGTGCCTTGCTTGATGTGTTCGACGACGACGCCCGACGGCAACTTGTCGATGGGGTTGGCGGCGAACGCGGTCGTTGCAACGGTGGCAGCGGCGACCAGGGCAATCAGTGATTTCATGAGAGGTCCTCGTTGAATGGCAAATCGATTATATCGGGCGCGCGGCCTGGGTCCCGGTTCGTTGCCGGTACGACGGTTCAGGCGCTCGCGTACGGCGTGCCGTCCTTGTGCAGAAACCGTCCGTCGCTGCTGGGGCTGATCATGTCGACGTCGGAGCAGGTGATGATGTCTGCCGGCGAACGCGAGCCGACTTCGAGATACACGGCGACGCGATCCGACCGGTTGATCATGTGGTGCCCGTTGCCGGAGTGTTTCGCAAACGCCGCGCAGTCCCCCGCGCGCAGCACGGTTTCGCCGTCGTCCTCGATCAGGGTCAACTCGCCTTCGAGGACGTAGACGAATTCGTCTTCGTCCGAATGCCAGTGACGCTGGCTCGACCAGTTCCCCGGCGGCAGGTGCATGAAGTTGACGCCAAAGTCGCGCAGACCGCCCGCGTCGCCGAGCCGCTGCCGGATACGCTCGGCGCATGGCGCGTCGAACGGCGCGGGATAGCCGGTGCCCTGACGCTTTGGCACGCTCGCGATGTCGATCTTCGGCATGGACGACTCCACAATTTGCGAAGGCAGAGGCAAAGGTGAGCTTCTTCGGGACCCACCGCGCGGCGCGTGCGGCGCACCATGCTACCGCGCGCAGACCCTTGATTAGACGGAGAACTTTACGCTGCCAGCGTTGCGCCGCGAGGTGGCTTGCGGCGTATCGGTGAGACTTTTCGGGAGATGAACCGGGCGAAGCGTAGGGTGAGACCGGCGCGCGCGAGCCGCGCACCGGCCAGCGTGCCGACCCATCAATTCGGCTTGCCGCTCGACGACCCGTTACCGTCGCCCGAC
This sequence comes from Paraburkholderia sp. BR10937, assembly GCF_040965695.1. Lineage (NCBI taxonomy): Bacteria > Pseudomonadati > Pseudomonadota > Betaproteobacteria > Burkholderiales > Burkholderiaceae > Paraburkholderia > Paraburkholderia sp. BR10937. The sequence continues at coordinate 85,319 of NZ_JBFRCL010000005.1, read as the reverse complement.
GCACCGGCGCGGCCAGTGCGCGGCTTGCCGCCTTGCGAAGCCGCCTTCGAAGCGCCGTGCGCCTGCGCCCGCGCGCGATCGTTGTCGGTGGCGTCGTCGTCGTGATCGTCATCGCCGTACGTATGCCCTTCGACATCGTCACCGCGCGCCATGCCGATGAGGAAGTTGCGCTGTGGATTCGCCAGCTCGATGCCGCGTTCCGTGAAGCGCAGCAACACGCGCTTGTTGAACTCGCGCTGCACGCCCCAGCGCGCCGAGTCCTTGCACTGAATCTGCCCGACGAGCGTGACGGCTGCGCCATCCACCTGATCGACGCCCCAGTATGCGAAGTCGCTGAGAATGCCGTTCTTGAACGCGTCTTCCTTGCGGATCTCGGCGCCGATGTCCTTGAGCGTATCGATGGCGCGCTGCAGATCCGCGCCATGCGCGATCTGCACCTTCACCGCCGCGTTGCCGATGCCGCGATTCGTGTTGTTCACCGTCGTCACCGAGCTGAACGGCACGGTATAGAGCGAACCGTCGCCGCCGCGCAGGCGCACAGTGCGGATCGAGAGAAACTCGACCGTGCCCGAGACGCCCGCCACCGTCACCCAGTCGCCCACCTGCATGGCGTTTTCCGTCAACAGGAAGATACCGGTGATGAAGTCCTGCACGAGCTTTTGCGAGCCAAAGCCGAGCGCCACGCCGAAAATGCTCGCGCCCGCAATGAGCGGCGCGGTGTTCACGCCGAGCTGCGAGAGCGCGGTGAGCCCGACCACGACGAGGATCGACACGAGCAGCGTGGTGCGGAACATCGGCAAGAGCGTGCGCAGGCGCGCGGCGCGCACGAAGTCGCCCGCGTCGGTCCAGGCGTTCAGGCGCCGCTCGGCCGCGCCGTTCGCGAACTCCCAGATCGCGACGGCGGCAATGACGGCAATCACGATAGTGAGGAGTGCAGAGCCCAGCAGATGCCCCATCGGCGCGAGCGCGAGAATGCGTGCGGGACGCAGCCCCCAGACGTGCAGCAGCAGGTCGAGCGTGACGATCCAGATCGCCACAACGACGATGCGCCGCAGCGCCGGGTAATAGCGATACGCACGGCGCTGGCCGAAGCTCATCTTCTCCTGATCCTCGCGCAAGCCGAACGCGCGGCTCAACGCGCCGAGCAGCACGATGGCGCTCACGCGCGCCGCGAGCAGGACGACGAGCGAGAGTCCGCCCGCGCGCAGCAGCGCCGCGTAGCCGCCGCGCAGATCGAGCGCCCAGACGAACCAGAGCGCGAGGACGACGAAGAGCGCGACGCCAACCCAGATGTCGGCGAACCATTGCATGAACCAGGCATACGAGCCATGGCGCGCCGCGGCGGCGCGCATGGCGTCGGCCACGGGGCGGCGCAGCTGCAGGATCATCACGACGAGCGCGAGGTGGCCGACCAGCGTGACGACCTTCACGAGCGCGAGATGCGCGTCCTCGGTCATGCCGAGCGGCACCGCGCCGCCGATCGCTCCGCCCACGCCGCCGATCACGACGATGCGCACGAGCCAGCGCTGCGCGTAAGCGGCCCAGTCGTCGGGCAGCGGCACGAGGCGCAGCGCGGCGGCGTCGGGCGCGAACAGCAGCTTGCCGAACATCACGATGACGCGGCAGATCACATACGTATCGACGATCTGGCCCACGGCTTCGGCGGGCGCGGCGTCGTCGGGGCCGAAGAGCGACAGCACGCCCGCTGCGCACAGGCCGAAGGCGACCACGGGCACGACTTCGAGCAGCATCACGAGCAACGCGCCCGGCAGACGCTGCAAGAGGCGCCAGTGATGCGCGCCGCGCAGCGCGTGGTAGGCCTCTTTCGCGCGGTCCGCGGCGGTCTTCGGCGAGGCGCCGGCGTTGTCCTCGGCTTGCGCCGCGACCACGGTGGCGCGCGCCGCCTCGTTGGCTCTCGCGTTCGCATTGGGGCCGGCGTTCGGGTCGCCGTCCTTGTCGTCCTTGCCGTCCTTGCCCTCGGCCGGTTCCATGCCGGCGGCTTCGCGCAGGGCATCCTGTTCGGCGTCGGCCTTCGCATCGGCGGCTTTCGCCTGCGCGGCGAGCGCGCGGCTCGTGCCCGTCGCTTCAGGCGTTTGTGGCTGCGGCGTCGGCGTGCCGCCTTGCGCGGGGCCGGCGTTCTCGCGCTGTTTCGCGGCCTGATGCGCGGCGATGGCGCGCTCCGGCGTGGCGACGACGCGGCGCAGCACCGTGGCGAGCGCGAGCGCGGGCACCAGCGTGAGCAGCAGCACGCGCAGCAGCGCGAGCAGCAGCGCGTGGCCTTCCGGCGTATTCAGATGGTCCTGCCACCAGTTGCGCGTGGACCAGAGGTCGAGCAGCGTCGCGAACGTATGGTTCAGATGCTGGCCGATCGTGCGTGCGCCGTGCGCGGCGTGATCGGCGATCTGCACGACCAGACCGTTGGAGCGCAGTGCGCCCGCGAGCGGCGCCGAAGCGGGTGTGGCCGCCGCCGCGCCGGAGGCCGCGGCGGGCGCACTGGCCGGCGCGCTCGCCGAGCCGGGCACGGCCAGCGCGCCGGCGGCGGCGATGGCGCGTAGCGTGTCTTCCATGTGGCCGCGCTGCACGGGATCGTCGAGAACCTGCAGGGCGGCTTGCGCCTGGGTGGGCGTGAGCGCCACGGGGGCGGCCGGGTTGGCCGCGTTGGCGTTAGTGGCGGGTGTGGCTGGCTGGGCGGGATGCGCTGGGCTCGCGCCGGGCCTGAGCGCTTCGGCGACGGTGGCCGGTGTCGCCGCCGCTGCACTCGACGCGTCGAGCGCGAGCGTCAGGCCGGCTGAAACGGCGAGGACGGCAACGAGAGCATGCAGGCGCGACGCGCGCGGGAACCGAAAGGCAGAAGAAAGGGACATCCTTGTCATTGGCTTACGGGTCGCGACTGCGGCGACCCTTCAGTGGCGGCGGAGGAAAAGACAGCGGGACGAAACGCGCGGCTGGAAGCGCGTTGGCGCGGCGCACAGCCTGCCGCCGCCCGATTCGTCGGAACGTTCGACGCGCTGCCGCAATTTTGGTGCCCACTTCGTGCGTGGGTGGCCCGCATGGCGTTTGCGGAACCGCCAAAAACGACGCGGCGCGCGAAACGTGAGTGCTGACTATGCCGGGAGTATGCCTCTTTTACCTTACGAACGCGGATGAGGTGCGCACGCCGGGGCGCCGATAAAAGGGACGCTTCAACGCCGTTCGCGGTCTGCCGCCTACGCGGGTTTTGATCAGTGGCGCGTGCGCCCGGGCGAGTGCTACCGTTGCACGGTCAACATTCAGGCCCGCGAGAGGCCGACGAGGAGAGCCATGAACAGCGTCAGCATGACCGGAGTGCGCAAGGGCAAACTGAGCCGCACGCAGTTGATCGTCGCCGCAACAATCGGCAATGCGCTCGAATTCTTCGATTTCACCGTCTACAGCTTCTTCGCGCTCACCATCGGCAAGCTGTTCTTTCCCACCATGTCGAGCTACGGGCAGTTGCTGGCCTCGGTGGCGACCTTCGGCGTGGGCTTCGTCATGCGACCGCTGGGCGGCGTCGTGATCGGCGCGTATGCCGATCGCGCCGGACGCAAGCCCGCCATGACGCTCACCATCTTCATGATGGCGCTGGGCTGCATGCTGATCGGCCTCGCGCCCACCTACGCGCAGATCGGGGTGGCCGCACCGGTGTTGATCGTATTCGCGCGCCTGCTGCAGGGGTTTTCCGCGGGCGGCGAAGTGGGCGCTTCCACCACGCTGCTGATCGAGGCGGGCACGCCCGTCAATCGTGGCCTGCTCGGCAGCTGGCAGTTCGCGAGCCAGGGGATGGGCGTTTCGCTCGGCGCATTAACGGCGGGACTCCTGACGACTTTCCTCGCCGCCGACACGCTGCTCGCCTGGGGCTGGCGCGTGCCTTTCCTCATGGGCGTGGCGATCGCGCCGCTCGGCATGTGGATTCGCCGGCGTCTGGACGAGCAGTTGCCGCAGCGGGCGAGCGTGGTGCGCATGCCGGTGCTCGCCGTGCTGCGTGACCACTGGCGCCGCGCGGCGCTCGGCATCCTGCTGACGATCGGCTCCACGGTCACGGCCTATGTCGTCACGTTTTATATGCCGACGTATGCGATTCACGAACTGAAGGTGCCCGCGCCCACGGCCTTGCTGGCGGGGCTCGTTTCCGGCGTCGTGACCTTCCTGGTGGCGCCCGTATCGGGCCTGCTCTGCGACCGGTTCAGCCGCCGCGCGCTGATCTTCTGGCCGCGTGTGGGCGTCTTGCTGCTGATCTACCCGGCGTTCCTGTGGCTGGCGAGCGGCCCGGACGCCACGCGTCTTTTGATCACCGTAGGCTGCCTGAGCGTGCTGTTGGGGCTGCAGGCCGCGCCCTCCATCACGATGCTGCCCGAGATGTTCCCGCGCGCCGTGCGCGCGACGGGCATGGCGATCGTCTACGGCATCGGCGTGGCGATTTTTGGCGGCTTCGCGCAGACCGTTGCCACCTGGCTCGTGAAGAGCACGGGCAATCTGCTCGCGCCCGCGTGGTACGTGATGGCGTGCGTGGCGATCTCGTGCCTCGCGCTGCCGTTCATTCGCGACCTCACGGGCAAGCCGCTCGAGGATTGATGGCTAGCGTGTCTGGCGCGCCGCTTCGAGATTCGCGTCGAGCTGGTGCGCCAGGCCGTAGAGCATGCCGAGCGAGGGCGCCGCGATGCCCACACGCTGCGCTAGTTCATAGGGCGCGCCTAGCAGGGCCTCGACTTCGAGCGAGCGCTGCGCCTCCACGTCTTGCAGCATCGAAGTCTTGAACGCCCCTAGCTTGCGCGTAATCGCGTTGCGCTCCTCGATGGTCATCGCGAGGCGAATGCCGAGCGCTTCGCCGATCGCACGCGCCTCTGCCATGACTGCGCTCACGAGTTGAGTCGTGAGCGGGTCGTCGAGAATTACGTCGGCGGTCGAGCGCGTGAGCGCGCTGATGGGGTTCATCGTCATATTGCCCCAGAGCTTCGCCCAGATATCGGCCTGAATCGGCGCGGCCTTCGTGACCTCGAAGCCGGCCCGCGCCAGCAGATCGCGCGCTTCCTGCGCGCGTTCGGCCATCTGCGCCGAGCCCTCGCCGACGATCAGATGATTGCCGCCGCCCTTGCGGATCACGCCCGGCCCTGCAATCGACGACGACAGATGGACGACGCAGCCCGAAGCCTGCGCGGGCGGCAGCGCCTTCGAGACGACACCGCCCGGATCGACCGCTTCGAGCCGGCCGTTCGCGTGCGTGCCGCCGAAGCCGTGGAGGAACCACCAGGGCACGCCGTTCATCGCCGAGACGATATGCGTGTGCGGGCCTACCAGCGGCGCGAGCGAAGCGGCCGACTGGGCGAGCGCCTGACCCTTCAGGCAAACGAAGACGATGTCTTGCGCGCCGAGCGTGGCGGCGTCGTTCGTGGCGTTGACGGCTTGCGTGTAGCGCGTGTCGCCTTCGACGATTGTGAGACCGTCGCGGCGAATCGCTTCCAGATGCGCGCCGCGCGCGAGCAGATTCACGGTGATGCCCGCGCGCGCCAGACGCGCCGCGATCAGGCCGCCGATCGCACCGCCGCCGACGACGGTGATCTTCTGATTCGGTGTGTTCAAACTTTCACTCCAGATAGGACGGGTCGATGCGCGTGACACGGCGGACCAGCGCGTCGAGCACGTTCTGGCCCGCGCCGTGTTCGGGCGAGAACTGCAAGGCGTCGCGCGTCGAGCGTTCGGTGATGGCGGGCGCGATCGGCAGCGTCTGGCCGCGCATCGAATCGGTCACGACCTGCACCTCGCACGCGCGGTTGAGCGTCCACAGCAGCGCAAACGCGTGCGCGAGGGTCACACCATGCGAGAGCAGCCCGTGATTGCGCAGGATGAGCAGCCGCTTGTCGCCCATCGACTTCAGGATGCGCAATTTTTCTTCGGCGTGCACGGTGATGCCTTCGAAATCGTGATACGCGACCATGTCGTGCAACTGCGCCGAATAGAAGTTCGTATACGCGAGGCCGCCTTCCATGCACGCCACGGCGAGCCCTGCCGTGGTGTGCGTATGCATGACGCAATGCGCGTCTGCCACGTTTGCATGAATCGCGCTGTGAATCACGAAGCCGGCCGGATTGATCGGATACTCGCTCGGGCTCAGGATATTGCCTTCGAGATCGATCTTGACGAGATTCGAGGCCTTGATTTCGTCATACGTGAGCCCGAACGGGTTGATGAGGAAATGCTTGTGCGGGCCGGGCACGCGCAGCGTAATGTGATTGAAGATCAGCTCGGTCCAGCCCATGAGCTGAAACACGCGATACACGGCGGCAAGCTGCACGCGCGCCGCCCATTCCGCAGGGCCGCACCATTCGGGGCGCGTGCGCTGGATGTTTTCATTCATGAAAGTCTCCTCGTGGCGGGCTCTGATCAGGCCGATCCTACGCGCAAATAAATGCGTGTGCAAGCATCAAATTTTCCATGAAATGCCTGCAGAAAAGGGCTTTCATCGATGCTATCCTGATGCCGTGGCCGCATTTCGCGGCCGGTGAAAACCTGGCGGGAAGATCCATGACGGGGAAGTACAACATCGCGGAGCTGTTCACCTACCGGCTCCATGTGCTCAAGAAGCAGACCGACCGCACGATGGGCGACGCGTTCGAGGCAGCGCTTTCTCTGTCGCTCACGGAGGCGCGGCTGCTGCTCAGCGTGGGCGCGTTCGGATCGTTGTCGGTGTCGGATCTCGGGCGCGTGTCGAATCTCGACCGCAGCCAGGCGAGCCGCGCCACCGACGTGCTCGAACGCAAGGGCCTGCTCGCCAAGACCTCGAACGAAGCGGACGCGCGCGGCGTGCTCGTGGCGCTCACGGCGCAGGGGCGCAGCACCTACCGGCGCGCCGCGACGATCTCGAAGGCGACGAATGAGGCGATTCTCGCCACGCTGAGCGAGCACGAGCGCGAAGTACTGGCGAGCGTGCTGGCCAAGCTCGTGCAGAGCGCGGAAGAGGGCGAATGAAGCACGGCCCGCGCGTGATGGAGTGAGCGCAGAATGAACGCGCGTTAGCCGCGCGCCGCAGGCTGGCGGAATTTCGCGGCCAGTTCGCTTGCGCTGCGTGCGAGCAGGGACACGTCGCTGCCCACGGCGACGAACGTCGCGCCGGCTTCCAGATATTCATTCGCAATGACCGGATCGGCCGCGAGCACGCCCGCGGCCTTGCCTTGCGCGCGCACAGTGCGAATCCCGTTGCAGATCGCCTCGCGCACCGGTGGCGAGCCCGGTTGGCCCAGCAGGCCCATCGAAGCGCTCAGGTCCGCGGGCCCGAAGAACACGCCGTCCACGCCCTCCACTTGCGCGATGGCTTCGAGTTGGGCGAGCGCGCTTGCCGTTTCCACCTGGACCAGTACGCACAGTTCCTCCGCCGCGTGATGCAGATAATCGGCAGAGGCGTTCCAGCGCGAGGCACGCGCAAGCGCGCTGCCCACGCCGCGCACGCCGTGCGGCGGATAGCGCGTCGCGGCGACGGCGGCGCGCGCCTCCTCGGCGTTCTCGATCATCGGCACGAGCAGCGTTTGCGTGCCGATGTCGAGCAGTTGCTTGATGATGGCGGCGTCGTTGCGCACGGGCCGCACGATCGCGTGCGCGGGGTAGGGCGCGACGGCCTGCAGTTGCGCGAGCGTGCTGCGCAGATCATTGGGCGCGTGTTCGCCGTCGATCAGCAGCCAGGCGAAACCCGTGTCGGCAAGCAGTTCGCTCACGTACGCGTCGGCGAGTGCGGCCCACAGGCCGATTTGCGGGTGGCCTTGCGCGAGCGCGCGCTTGAACGGGTTGGCGGGTACGGTCATGATTTCGGCATCCTGATCAGATGAACTGGAAGCCGATCCCGCCCAGCGGGCCGTAGTCGGCATGGAACGTATCGCCCGCGCGCGCCGGAACCGGGGCCGTGAACGAGCCGCTCAGGATCACGTCGCCGGCTTCGAGACGCTCGTCGTGGCGCGCGATCTTGTTGGCGAGCCACGCAACGCCGGTCGCCGGATGGTTGAGCACCGCGGCGGCCAGGCCGCTTTCCTCCACCGCGCCATTCTTGTAGAGCAGCGCGCCGACCCAGCGCAGGTCCACGTCGAGCGGTTTCACCGGGCGGCCGCCCAGCACGACGCCCGCGTTGGCGGCGAAGTCGGAAATCGTGTCGAACACCTTGCGCGGCGCTTTGGTTTCGCGGTCGAACTGCTCGATGCGTGCGTCGATGATCTCGATGGCCGGCGTAACGTACGCCGTCGCGTCGAGCACGTCGAAGAGCGTGACGTCGGGCCCTTGCAGCGGCCGGTTCAGCACGAACGCCAGTTCCACTTCCACACGCGGCGCGATGAAGCGGTCCGCGCGAATCTCGCTGCCTGCGGGGATGAACATGCCGTCGAGCAGCGGCGCATAGTCGGGCTCGTCGATCTGCGACGCGCGCTGCATGGCGCGCGACGTGAGGCCAATCTTGCGGCCCTTGATCGTGTGGCCCGCGGCGAGCTTGAGCTTGACCCACTCGCGCTGGATCGCGTAGCCGTCGTCGATCGTCATCTCCGGATGCGACCGCGAAAAATGCCGCAGCTGCGTGCGCGTGCGTTCCGCTTCGTCGAGCCGTGCAGCCAGCTCGCAGATGGTTTGCTGATCTAGCATCATGAACTCACGTTTTTGAGCCGGGCGTGCAGGTTGTTGTGCTTCCACGCGCCTTCTTCGCTGAACTCGACGATTTCGAGCGAGAGCGCGAGGCCGTGCGACGCGAAGGCTTGGGCGAAGTGCTGCTTGATCGCCTCGAAGAGCGCCTCGCCCGTCGCCCGTCGCACCGCCTGGGAGCGGCCCGCGCCGATTTTCAGGCAGCCGTGCAGGAAGGCGTTGCCGGGATCGCCGTCGGCCACGAAGTACTGTTCGCAGCGCAGCGCGCGCGTGCGAATGCCGCCGCGTGGATAGACGCGTGCGCCGTTCTCGTCGCGTTGCGCATCGAGCACGTGGGCAAGCGATTCGCATAGCTGACCCATGCTGCTCGCGTCCGCGAGATTCGCGCTGTATTCGAGGGTGAGATGGGGCATGGCGTTCTCCCGTGTCCAAGCCGCTTAAACCGGCAGCGGCGTGACCGGCAGGATGGCGTTGATCTGGCCAGTGCCGGAACTGCCGAAATACGGCGTGACGACTTCCGCGCGGCCTTCGTAGCGGTCCCACCCGAGCGCGCCGAGCAGCATGGCGGTGTCGTGCATGCCGCCTTCACCCCAGCACTTTTCGTTGTACATCGGCAGCATGGCGCAAAAGGTTTTCCAGTCGCCGTGCTCCCACATCGCTACGACGTTGCGATCGGTCGCTTCGAGAAACGGGTCCCACACCTTGTGCATGAAGGCTTCGGCCGTGCCGTTGTTGGCGAAGTGGTGGCTGAGCGACCCGCTCGCGAGTATCGCCACCGTGCCGTCGTAGCGCTCTTCGATCGCGCGCCGCACGGCAAGGCCGAAGCGCGCGCTGGTGGCGAGGTCGTGCCACATGCACCAGCCCGCCACCGAAACCGTGCGGAAATGTTCGTCGTCGTTCATGTAGCGCATCGGAACGAGCGTGCCGTATTCGAGGTCGAGCGTCGTTTCGCTATGGGCGCGCGTCTTGACGCCCATTTCGTTCGCGACATCGGCAATCAGCTGGCCAAGCTGCGGATTGCCCGGATAGGCATACGGCATGTTCTTGATGAAATGCGGCAGCTCGTTGCTCGTGTAGACGCCTTCGAAGCGCGGCGCGCAGTTGATGTGATACTCGCTGTTCACGAGCCAGTGCACATCGAACACGACGATCGTATCGACGCCCAGCTCGCGGCAGCGGCGGCCGATTTCGTGATGGCCGTCGATGGCCGCCTGGCGGCAGCCCTTGTGGGGGCCGTCCAGTTCCGAGAGGTACAGCGACGGCACGTGCGTGATCTTGGCTGCCAGCGCGAGTTTGCCCATTACACGCCCCAGTGCGGAATGTGATGCGAGCCGAGCGAAACACACACATTCTTCGGCTCGAGGAACACTTCGTAGCTCCACGTGCCGCCTTCGCGGCCCACGCCCGAAGCCTTTGTGCCGCCGAACGGCTGGCGCAGGTCGCGCACGTTCTGGCTGTTCACGAAGCACATGCCCGCTTCGACGGCGGCGGCCACGCGCAGCGCGCGGCCGGTGTTCTCGGTCCACACGTAGCTGGACAGGCCATAGGCGATGTCGTTGGCCAGGCGGATCGCGTGCGCTTCGTCGTCGAAGGGAATCAGGCACGCCACCGGGCCGAAGATTTCTTCCTGCGCAATGCGCATGCGGTTATCGACATCGACGAACACGGTCGGCTGCACGAAGTTGCCCTTCTTGACCGCGTCGGGCAGCGCCGGCGCGTCGAGGCCGCCGCACGCGAGCGTCGCCCCTTCCTTTGGCCCGAGTTCGATATAGCTGCGTACCTTCGCGAGATGGCCCTGGCTGATCATCGGGCCGACGATGGTTGTTTCGTCGAGCGGATCGCCCACGCTGATGCGCTTCGCACGCTCGATGAAGCGTTCGGCGAACTTCGCGTAGATCGAACGCTGCACGAGAATGCGCGAGCCCGCCGTGCAGCGCTCGCCGTTGTTCGAGAAGATCATGAACACGGCGGCGTCGAGGGCGCGCTCGAAATCGGCGTCGTCGAAGATCACGAACGGCGATTTGCCGCCCAGCTCCATCGAGAACTTCTTGAGGCCCGCGGCCTGCACGATGCGGTTGCCCGTGGCCGTCGAGCCAGTGAACGAAACCGCGCGCACGTCGGGGTGCGCGACGAGCGGCTCGCCCGCTTCCTTGCCATAGCCGTGCACGACATTGAGCACGCCCGCCGGAATACCCGCGTCGAGCGCGAACTGGCCGAGCATCGAGGCCGTGAGCGGCGACAGCTCGCTCATCTTCAGCACGGCGGTATTGCCGAACGCGAGGCAGGGTGCGACCTTCCACGTGGCGGTCATGAACGGCACGTTCCAGGGCGAGATGAGCGCGCACACGCCCACAGGATGAAACAGCGTGTAGTTCAGATGCGTGGACGTGGGGTAGGTGTGGCCGTCCACGGCGGTGCAGATTTCGGCGAAGTAGCTGAAGTTGTCGGCGGCGCGCGGCACGAGTTGCTTGCCGGTTTGCGAAATGGTCTGGCCCGTGTCCTTCGTTTCGGTCTGCGCGATCTCGGGCACATGCTTCGCGATCAGCTCGCCGAGCTTGCGAATCGACTTCGCGCGCTCCGCGGCGGGCATGGCCGCCCAGGCGGGAAACGCGTCTTTCGCGGCGCGCACCGCGAGATCGACTTCCTCCGCGCCGCCGCGTGCCACTTCCGCGAGCACCTCCTGGTTGGCCGGATTCACGGTCTCGAAGTAGTCGCGCCCGCTGTGCGCGCGGCCGTTGATCAAATGGTCGATTCGCATATCTAACGTAGTCCGTGTTCGATTCGTTGGCGGATCAGCGGCCGAAGTCGGCGTCGCTCGCGATGGTGTTGACGAGACGGCCCAGACCGTCGATCTCGCACACCACTTCGTCGCCCGCATTCACGTTGACGACGCCTTCGGGCGTGCCGGTCAGAATGACATCGCCGGGGGCGAGTGTCATGAAGCCGCTCAAATACTCGATGAGTTCCGCGATGCCGGTGACGAAATCGCGCGTGTTGCCGTGCTGCCTGAGTTCGCCGTTTACGTAAGTGCGCAGGCCGAGCGCGTTGACATCGGCGACGTCGGCGGCGTCGACGAACCAGGGGCCCAGCACGGTGCCGCCGTCGCGGTTTTTCACGCGCAGGTTCGGGCGGTAGTAGTTCTCCAGATAGTCGCGGATCGCGTAGTCGTTCGCGATCGTGTAGCCGGCTACGTGCTGCATGGCGTCCTCGCGCTTCACGTGCTGCGCGGTGCGGCCGATCACGACGGCAAGCTCGCACTCGTAATGCATGAACGTGACGTCGGCGGGGCGGCGCGTGGTGCCGCGATGGCCGATCACGCTGCCCGGCCCCTTGAGGAACACGAGCGGCTCTTCCTGCTTCGAGAACTGCAGTTCTCTGGCGTGCTCGGCGTAATTGAGCCCGAGTGCGAAGATCGTGCCGGGCTCGAACGGCGCGAGCCAGACGACTTCGTGCTCCTCGCGCACGCGGCCGTCGGCGAGCCGCACGCGGTTTCCCTCGGGCGTGGCTTCGTGGATGGCGCCTGCATAGGCAACGCGTCCGCGCATCATGCTCGTGCTCCCTGCGCCACGCTTGCCGCGACGAATTCGATTTCCAGTGGCGCCCAGCCTCCAATGGAGATCGCTGCACGCGCACCGGCCTGAACCACGGGTGCGCCATGCGGCACGCCGAGCGTGATGACGTCGCCGGGGGCGAGCGTCATGAAGTCGGTGACATCGGCGAGCAACTGGGCGACGCCGCGAAGGTTCGTGGCCGTCGTCGCATGGAAGGCCGCGCCGCCTTCGACGTTCACCGCAATGGCAAGCTCATCGGGATCGGCCACATGCCGGCGCGCGACCACGGCGGGGCCGATGACGCAGAAGTTGTCGCGCGCGCGAAACCGCACCGAGGGGCGATAGACGCTCGCGTGCGGCACGCTCAGATCGGCCACGAGCGTATACCCCGCGATGTAATCGAACGCTTCGCGTGCGGCGACCCGCGCGGCGGTGTGCCCGATCACGACGCCGAGCGACGCACCCACCTGGACGCCCTCGCTGCCGGGCACGGCCACGCACGCGCGGTGGCCCGCGAGCGTGTTGCGCGGCTTCAGGTAGAGAACCGGCGCGCGTGGCGGCGCCTTGTAAGGGGGCGCGTTTACGGCGTCGCCCAGTGCTTCGAGCGCGTGGCGGTCGTTGAGCAGCGTGCCGTAGACAGCGCCGCTCACCGGCGCCCGGCAACGCGTGCCCGTGGCGAGCAGCTCGCGCACGGCGGCGGCGCCGACGTCGCGCGGCAAGGCCTCGCCTTCGACGTGCAGCAGATGATCGGCAACGGAAAACATGGCTTGGATGGGCTTCACGGAAACACTAATATGTGAGTGATAGTGCGCTTGCTATCATCCGTCGTCAATCGTCGATGAGAATTTTTCGGGTTTCCCCCAGGGCCTGTCCTCGAATTCCTCGTTTAGCTGAAACCGCCATGTCCGATACTTCGCGTCCGACCACTCGCGTTGCGCACCGCAATCTGCCCATGCTGCTGCTGCGCGCGCGCGAAAAGATGATGGAACGCTTTCGCCCGCTCATCACCGCGCACGGTCTCACCGAGCAGCAGTGGCGCGTGATCCGCGCGCTCAACGAAAGCGGACCGCTCGAGCCGCGGCAGATTTCCGACCTCTGCACGATATCCAGCCCGAGCATGGCGGGCGTGCTTGCGCGCATGGAGTCGCTCGGGCTCGTGACGAAGGAGCGTTTCGCCGACGACCAGCGGCGCGTGCTCGTCTCGCTCACGAAGAAGAGCCATCAACTCGTGAAAGCGATTTCGAAGGAACTGGAGGCGCGCTACAAGGCGCTGGAAGCGGAGGTGGGGCCGGAGGTGGTCGAGCGTGTGTATCGCGCGATCGACGATCTGCTCGCCGGCCTGGAGGCGTGAGTGCGACGCGCGCCTTCGGGCGCGCTCGCGGGCAAAGGTGAGGCTTTTCGGGAGCGGTCCGCGCGGATCGTTCGGACCGCGTAAGAGGGCCGCGCGTGACTACGCGAGCGAAGCGAACGCTTCGTCGAGCTCGGCGGCGCTTTGTGGACGCACGACACGCGCGACCTCCACGCCGTTGCGCAGGAAAATGAGCGTGGGCCAGAGCTTCACGCGAAACGAGCGGCCGAGCGCGCGGCCCGGTCCATCTTCCACTTTCAGGCGACGCACCTGCGGATTGCGCTCGAACGCCGCGCCGATCAGCGGTTGCGCGCCCTGGCAATAGCCGCACCAGTCGGTGCCGAATTCGACGACGGCGGCCCCGCCCAGCGAGTCGATTTCCTTGCGGGCGGGTGCGTTCGTGGCGTAGCTCATCGTGTGATTCCTCGTATTGGCATCTGCAGACATCCACGTACGATACCGCAACGCGCGGCATCGTTCAGGCTTCGCATCGGGGGCCCACATGGACGTTTGCGCCAGAGGTGAGGCTTTTCGGGAGTGAGCAGGTTGGCACCTGATCACGCACCTTGAACGGAACGGCGCGAGCGCGCGGGTTGCGCCGTCACGAGCAAAAGTATCTTGAAAACAAGGGCGAAACGCCAATCCAGCGCGTGATGCGGTGAGCGCGAACCGATCGGCGGACGCACTCGAAGCGGTGTGAATCCACGCTTCGAAGCACAAAGGTGAGCGTTTGCGGGAGAGGCCGAAGCGAGCCGTCGGCGAGGCTTTGAATCGAGGCGAAACACCTGCCGGTCCATCGTGTGAAACCCACATTAGCCCTGATTTCAAGGGTCTTTTAGTCGCCACGCGTGACGAAGCGACAAGCCGTCGCGCTCGCGGCCTCGGCGCGTGCGCGGCAAAGGTGAGAAGATTCGGGAGTGCGCCTGCCGTCGGCCCTCGCGCTGCCGGGCCTCGAATGGACGCCCGCACCTGATGGGTATATAACATTGAAAAGTGCGGGATTCTTTTGACTACTGCTCACCAAGGGAGATCGACTTCATCATGACGAGCGACGACAAGCAAAAGCAGGACGCTCAAAAGCCTGGCGCCGGTTCATCGCAACCGGATCTGGAGAGTCTGAACGCCGCCTTCAGTCACGTCGACGAAGGCGTGAAGTCCGGCAAGATCGCGGCGGGCGCGGCCAAGGGCCTCGTCTTCAGCCTCGTCGAAACGCTGGGCGCGCTGGTGGGCGACCCCGACCTGCCGCAACACGCGCGTTCGGGCTACGAAGGGTTGCTCGAAGCCGCACGCGAGCTGCGCGCCAAGCTGGAGCACTAATCGTTCTCAATGCGTGCGGCGGCGCTGCCGGGTCAGCAGCCGTACGCTCACACAGCCAGCAGGGCGGCCGCGAGGCCGTCCGGCGCGGCGCCGATGCGCAGCTCCGGCGTGCCGTGCCAGTCCGCGCAACGCTGCAGCGCGCGGCGCAAGTCCGCCACCAGACGGCCGCTCGCACGCACGCCGGGCTCCAGATGCAGCGACTTCACCTCGAACACCTGCTGCCCCCGATGTGCCTTCGCGTCGATGCGCCCGATCAATCGCCCGCGATTCAAGATCGGCAGTACGAAGTAACCGTACTTGCGCTTCGCAGCCGGTACATAGCATTCCATGGCGTAATCGAAATCGAATAGCGCGAGCGCGCGCTTGCGGTCCCACACCACCGGATCGAAGGGCGAGAGCAGGGTCGTGACCGTGGAGGCGAGCTTGCCGCTCGCCGCTTCGTCGATGAGCGCCGCGTGCTCGCGATGCACGAACGCGTCGTGCTTCCAGCCTTCCACGCGCACGGGCAGCAACTCGCCCGCGTCGGCGAGTGCGTGCAGGGCATCGGCATACGGGCGGCGCGGCAGGCGGAAGTAGTCGGCGGCCCAGTCCGCGCGGATCACGCCGAGCGCGCGGCAGGAGCGCAAGAGCAGCTCGCGTTCCGCGTCGGCGCGTGGCGGCAGGTCGCGCGCGTCGTTCCAGTGCGGCAGCACGCGCTCGGTCACGTCGTACACACGCTGGAAGTTGTGCCGCTCGGCCACCATCAGCGCGCCGGTTGCGAACAGCACTTCCAGATGCCGCTTCTCCGGCTTCCAGTCCCACCAGCCGCTGCCTTTGGCGCCCGCGGCGCGCGCGAAGTCGGCGGAACGCACGGGGCCCCCGGCGCGAATGCGCTCGAGCAGGGCGTCGATCTCGTCACGGTATTGGTCATGCCACTCGGCCGCGTATTTCCAGCCCATGCCGGAAGGATCGAGCATGCGATGGCGCAGCAGCCCGTAGTCCTCGATGGGCAGGAAGCAGGCCTCGTGCGCCCAGTATTCGAACAGGCGCCCTTGCGCGAGGTGCGCGTCGAGCCAGGCCGGCTCGAACGCACCGATGCGGCTGAACAGCACGAAATAGGGACTGCGCGCGACCACGTGGATCGTGTCGATCTGCAACTGCGCCATGCGGCGGATCGCGTCGAGCACATCGTCCTGGGTCGCCTTGCGGCGCGGCGGCGCAAGCAGCCCCTGCGCCGCGAGGTGCAGCGTGCGGGCCGCCGCGAGCGGCAGCACTAGCGAGGAACCGGCTTCGGCAAGCGTGGGCGCTTCTGCGACCTCCGCAGCGCGCTCACGCATGGACGCCCGCGACCACCGTCACCGGCCGCAGCGCCGCGAGCCGTTGGTGGATCTGCGCGACCACGGCCGCACCTTCGCCCACGGCCGCGGCCACGCGCTTGGTCGAGCCCGCGCGCGCGTCGCCGATCGCGTAGACGCCCTCCACCGAAGTCGCGAGGCTGCACGACTCGTTGTCGCCGGTCAGCACGAAGCCGTGCGGGTCGAGCTTCACGCCGCATTCCCGCAGCCAGCCGGTGTTCGGGTCCGCGCCCGTGAAGAGGAACAGGTGGCGCGAGTCGAAATGGTCGACGCCCTCCGGGCACGGCATCTTCAGACGCACCGCGGCGAGGCCGCTCGTGTCTTCGTCGAGGCCGCCGATCTCGCTGTGCCCATGCACGCGCACATTCGAGAGCGCGGCGATCCGGTCGATCAGATAGCGCGACATCGTCGATTCGAAACCGGCCTTGCGGATCAGCACGTCGATCTGGCGCGCATGCGTGGAGAGATAGACGATCGCCTGGCCCGCCGAATTGCCGCCGCCCACGAGCACGATGTTCTCGTGCTTGCAAAGCTTCGCCTCGACCGGCGAGGCCCAGTAGTAAATGCCGCGCCCCGTGTAGCGATCGATGCCCTCGATCGCCGGCTTGCGGTACACGGCGCCGCTCGCGATCACGACCGTATGCGCGCGTACATCGCCGCTACAGGTTTCGAGCCGCCGCGGTTCCTCATCGCAGATCAGCTTGCGTACCGAGACCGGAATGGCCACGTGCGCGCCGAACTTCTGCGCCTGCACGAACGCGCGGCCCGCGAGCGCCTGGCCGGAGATGCCGGTGGGAAAGCCCAGATAGTTTTCGATGCGCGAGCTGGCGCCCGCCTGGCCGCCGGGCGCGCGCGAGTCGAGCACGATCACCGAAAGGCCTTCGGAAGCGGCATAGACCGCCGTGGCGAGACCGGCCGGTCCGGCGCCCACCACGGCGACGTCGTAGACGCGCTCGCCGTCCAGCTCGGGCAGGATGCCAAGGCACGTAGCCAGTTCGGGCGCGCTGGGACGGCGCAGCACCGATCCATCGGGGCAGATCACGAGCGGCAGGTCCTCGCAGCGCGCGGCGAAACGCTCGATCACGCCGCAAAGCATGCCTTCGTCGCGCTCGTCGAGCACGGAATACGGATGGCCGTTGCGCGAGAGGAAGCCTTGCAGCGAAACGAGCGTGGGATCGTCGTGCTTGCCCACGAGAATCGGGCCGCCCGCGCCCTTTTCGATCAGCGAGACGCGGCGCAGGATCAGCGCGCGCACGATGCGCTCGCCGAGTTCGGCTTCGGCGACGATGGCTGCGCGCAGCCGCTCGGGCGGAATCAGGATCGCGTCGACGGGTTCGAGCGCCGTGCCGTCCACGAGCGCCGGGCCGCCCGAAAGCTGGCCCACTTCGGCGAGGAAATGGCCGCGCCCATGCTCGACGATGAGCCTTTCGCGGCCCAGCCCGTCGCGCTGGGACACTTTCACCGAACCGGAGAGCAGCACGAACATGCCGGGGCCGGTTTCGCCCGTGCGAAAGAGCAACTCCCCTGCCGACCAGTGGCGCTCTTCGCCGAAGCGCGCGAGGCGCGTGATTTCGTCGTCGTTGAGCTCGGGGAACATCTGGTGGCGCCGCGTGGAGAGCGTCGAGAACGGCGCTTCGGCGGGTTGCGGCTGCGTGTCGGAGTGGCGGCTCGCGGAAGGAAGTTCCGCGGATTCCGGAACCTCGGCTTCGGTGATCGTGCCCATCTGGCGGTTCTCCTCGTGCGGGCGGCTCGGGAGCGGGCCGCCCGGATCAGACAGCTTTAGGTGTGATGTTGACCGGGACGTCGGCGTGGGCGTGCAGCTGGAGCGACTCGAGCGTGCGGCCGGCGTCGCGCCACGCATCGAGACCGCCCAGTAGCGGCACCACGTCGGTAAAGCCGGCCTCGGCGAGCTTCTTCGCCATCCAGGCCGCGGAAATTTCATTGGGGCACGAGCAGTAGATCACGAGCTTCTGGTCGTTCGGGTACTTGCCGACGATCTCGTCGAGCTTGCGCTCGTCGGCGAACAACGCACCCGGGATGATGTACGGATCGAGCTTGCGCTTTTCTTCTGAACGAATGTCGAACACGACCGGCGGCGGCTTGGCACCCATCGCGCGGTAAAGATCTTCCACCGTGATGCGCGCGTTCGCGAGCTTTTTGATGAGCTGGCGGCGGCGCTGCCAGCGGTAGGTCGCATAGAGCACGAGCAGCACGACCACCACGACTAGCGCGAAGCGGCCAAGGCGGCTCGCGCCGCTCATCAGCATGTCGATCTGCGGCGCGAACATCACGCCGATCAGCAGGCCAGTGCCGGACCACAGCGCCGCGCCAACGCCGTCGAAGCCGACGAACTGGCGGTAGGGCACGCCCATCGCCCCGGCCATCGGCACGGACACGAGCGACAGCCCCGGCACGAACTTGGCGACGGCGAGCACGCGCACACCCCAGCGGCCGAAAAAGCGCTCGGTTTTTTTCACGCAGGTGTCGCGCGAGAGCGAGAGCTTGCAGAGCGTCTTGAGCGTGTTGCCGCCGTAGAGGCGCCCAGCCATGAACCACACGCTGTCGCCAATCAGCATGGCGAAGATGGCGAGCCCGAGCACCGGCGCGACCTGCTGGCCGATCGAACCGGGATGCATGGCCGCCATCGCGCCGAACAACACGAGCGCGGGCATCGCGGGCACGGGCAGCCCAAGCGATCCGGCGAGCACATTGATGAACACCAGCGCAGGCCCGTACTGCGCGATGAGGTCATGTAGCATCGGTTTACTTCCGTTGCGCCGTCAGGCGAGGAACGGGAAAGATAGGAGGGTAACGTAAAGATTATGGACGCATTTCGAAGGCGTGCAAGCGACCCCCTGCACGCGCGTGAGAGTGCCTGCCGAGTGGGGCAGGCAGATGAAAAAAGCGCCGGATTGAAAAGAGAGAAACGCGAGGTTCGCGAGATGCGTGGAAAGCGACAGAACGCGGCACACGAGACTGCGCGTGCCGCGTTCGTGCCGCCGGTTTCCGTGCGCTTACCGCGTGTGTGATTCCCCGGGCAGCTCGGCGCCTTGTGCGCGAATGGCCGCAATCAGCTCGGCCGGCGTGATTTCGTAACGCACTTCGCGATGGATGCCCGGCTTGCGCTCGTCGACTTCGACCAGCAAGAGGCTTTTGCCGTCGGCCGCCGATTCGAGGCGCAGTGAACGCAGTTCGCGTCCGGTCGCGTCGTCATGCTCGGTGAGCAGGGTCATGTTTCCGGAAGACCCGGTCGTGCGCATTGATGTTGTCCTCGTGCGTTGGGTGGTCGAGCCATTGTACGGGGTCGGCTGCACGGCGTGTTTATGCAAGTGAGCGCAGACACACACAGCGAGAGCGCTTTGCCGCGACCCTGGCCAGCCAGTGTAACGCGACTCGCCGCCGCAACGCCCGTTTTTGCGCGCCCTGCAACGGGCCATGCGAAATGCGTTGCGCGTTGCACCGCTGTCATGGTTGCGAAGCAAAGCGATGCCAGGAGCGCGCGTGCACAGCAGAAAAAACGGCCCACCCGGGCAGGCCGGGCGAGCCGTTGAAACGCCGTTGTTACTCGGATCAGCAAACCGTGGTACGGCTTGCTGACGGTTTTCATGGTGCCGCCCGCGCGCCGCACTGTCGAGATGGGACTAACGCCGATCTCTCAGACCAATAGACGAAGCGACCCGGCTGCGTTTGCGGCGCGGCGTGCGAGCCGGTCGTTAGGCCGCGATCTCCTCGGCCGCTTCGGCAAGATTGACGCTCTGGCGGCGCGCCGGGGGGCGGGCGGGCTTCTCGCGCGTGGCCGCCTTGGCGCCCGCCACAGTAAAGAGGCGCACGGCCTCGTCGAGCACGTCGGCCTGCTCGGCGAGCCGCTGCGCTGTGGCGGCGGCCTGCTCGACGAGCGCGGCGTTCTGCTGCGTGGCGCTGTCCAGATGCGCAACAGCCTGATTGACCTGGCGGATGCCTTCGGCCTGCTCGCCGCTCGCGTTCGCGACCTCGGTGATGATCGACGAGACGCGGCTCACGGCTTCGTCGATCGAGCGCATCTGCGCGGTCGTGTTGCCGACGAGCCGCGTGCCCTCGGCGATCTCGTTGACGCTGGCGTCCACCACCTGCTTGATCTCTCTGGCCGACGCCGCGCAGCGCTGCGCGAGCATGCGCACCTCGCCCGCCACCACGGCGAACGAGCGGCCGGCCTCGCCGGCGCGCGCGGCTTCGACGGCGGCGTTGAGCGCGAGGATGTTGGTCTGGAACGCGATGCCGTCGATCACGCCGGTGATGTCGCTGATCCGGCGCGACGCGTCGGTGATGCCCGTCATCGTGCGTTCCATCTGCGCGGCGATCGAGCCGCCCTCCGCGGCGGCCGATTGCGCGTCGCGCGCGAGATCGAGCGCGCGGGCGCTGGCTTCGGCGTTGGCCTGCACGGTGGTCGTGAGCTGATCCATCGTGGCGGCGGTTTCTTCGAGCGAAGCGGCCTGCATTTCGGTGCGGCGCGAGAGATCGAGATTGCCGCTCGAGATTTCGTGCGCGGCGTCGAGCATGCCGTCGATCTGCGAGCGCACGTCGAACACGATCGCCGTGAGATTGGCCTGCAGCTGGTTGAGCGCCTGGAGCACGTCGCCGAGATCGTCGTTCGTGGCGACCGCGAGTGTGGCCGTGAGGTCGCCGGCGGCCATGCGCGTGGAGGCCGTGGTCATTTGCGCGAGCGGCGCGCCGAGGTGGCGCGTGGTCAGACGCCAGGCGCCGAGCGCACACACGCAGGCCGCGCCGAAGGCACCCCAGAACGGCAGCGGCGGCAGGCCCTGCCAGGCGGCGAAGCCGGCCGCGGCGAACACGGCGGGCACGGCGCCATAGCCGAACGCGATACGCGTGGCGATCGGCACGCGCAGCAGCGACTGCAGCGCGCCCACGAGTCCCGTGCGCACCACCGAGCCGTGGCGCAGCCGCACGCCTTGCAGACGGCCCTCGCGCATTTGCGCGTAGAAGGCTTCGGCCGTACGGACTTCCTCGCGCGTGGGCTTCACGCGCACGCTCAGATAGCCGACCACCGTGCCGTGCTCGGAGACGGGCGTTACGTTCGCGCGCACCCAGTAGTGGTCGCCGGACTTGCGGCGGTTCTTGACGATCGCGGTCCAGGGACGGCCATCGCGAACGGTCTCCCACAAGTCGGCGAACGCTTCGGCCGGCATGTCGGGATGACGAATGATGTTATGTGCCTTGCCGATCAGCTCTTCTTTCGTGAAGCCCGACACCGCGACGAACGCAGGATTGCAGTACTGAATGCGGCCCTTGAGGTCCGTGGCCGAGACGAGCATCTGCGAAGCGGGATAGTCGAATTCCTGTTGCGTGACGGGTTGATTGTTGCGCATGAGACTCCTTCGATGGGGCCGCTTGAGACCCAACAACACAGCGAGGCATAACGGCATTTCCCTTACAAACTTTAGGGGTATGCACGCGCGAGGCAGGTCTGGGCCGATCCGTGCGCAGCGAGAAAATCCGTTGTGCTATCAATGGATTGGCGCGGATGTTGGGGGCTGTATGCACAGACTTTTCCCCGTTAACTGTGGACAAGTCCAGTGCCTCCAAAACGTGCAACTTCTCTGTCGCGTGGCGCATTGACGTTTGCGATCAGTGACTTAGCTTCGCTGTCCAGAAGTTGTGCACAGGGCTGCCAACAAAATCTGTGGAAAAGACCAGTGCGCTTCGAGGCGCTGCGAGACGCTGTTGCCGCGATTGGGAACGCCATGGGTTAACCGAAACGCATCAAGGACTTGATGCGGTCTTCCAACGGTTACGCACAGGGCTGCCAACAAAATATGTGGACAAGTCGTGGCGCGCGGAACGGTTCGTGTTGCCAACGAAACCGGCCTCGACGGCGGCGCTTCGAACGGCGCGCCTTCACCGGCGACTTAACCTTGAGTTATGTCGACGTAACCGATTTCAATTGCCGCCTCGCTGCAAGGCATGAATACTCGGGTGCGGCGCACGAGGCGCCGACGGACCATCCGGAGGAGACTCAATGAAAAAAGTTACAACGCTCGCAGCCGTCGTCATGGGATGCACGTATCTCGCACCGGCTCAGGCGCAGGACGCCACGAGCGCTACCCTCAAAAAAATCCGCGATACAGGCGTGATTTCCCTGGGCGTGCGGGAATCGTCAGTGCCGTTCTCCTACTACGACAGCGAGCAACACACGATCGGCTATGCGCAGGACATCGCGCTGAAGATCGTCGACGAGGTGAAAAAGGAGCTGAAGCTCGACAAGCTCACGGTCAAGGAAATTCCGATCACTTCGCAGAACCGCATCACGCTGGTGCAGAACGGCACGATCGATATCGAGTGCGGTTCGACCACGCACACGAAGGAGCGCGACAACCAGGTCGCGTTCACGAACAGCTTCTTTCAGTACGGCGTGCGCCTGATTGCGAAAAAGGATTCCGGTATCAAGGATTTCCCCGATCTCGCAGGCAAGACGGTGGTGACCACGGCGGGCACGTCGGAGGACCGGCTGCTGCGCGAGATGAACAACGACAAGAAGATGGGCATGCAACTCATCGCCGCCAAGGACCACGCGGAGTCGTTTCTCAACGTGAAGACGGGGCGCGCGGTCGCGTTCGTGATGGACGAGCCGCTGTTGTACGGGGCGCGGGCCAAGGAAGCGGACCAGCAGGACTACGTGATCACCGGCACGCCGCCGCTCTCGGAGGTTTATGGCTGCATGGTGCGCAAGGACGATCCCGTCTTCAAGAAACTGGCCGATGGCGTGATCGCTCGCATGCAGACGTCGGGTGAAGCGCAGCGGCTGTACACGAAGTGGTTTACGCAGCCCCTGCCGCCCAAGGGGATGAACCTGAACTATCCGCTGTCCAACGAGAATCGGGCGCTGTTTGCGCATCCGAATGATCGGGCGCTCGACTGATCACAGGTTTTCAATGCGGCGGCCGCAAGCGGGCGGCCGCCGCGTCACGCACGCTTGTTTCGCTTCCCCTTCCTGCCATTCGTCGGTCGCTTCCACACCCCCCGCCACCGAATACAGCACGCGCTGCGCGCAGTTAGCTTGGGGCAACGTTTTGAGTTTATTTCGGCATGCAGATGATATGCGCCGCGCGCACAGGTTTTAATCAGACAATTCATCGGCGTGCCAATTCTTTCGCCATTCGTAAAATTACATTTACCTTGATGTCGCCAATGGTGTCGCTAAAACGCCAATTCCATTTGAAAGAATATGCAAGATATGGAATGATATCGATTCTCATTACCGCGGACATTTCCGCGGCCAAACAACAAGACCAGCCAGCCTAGCGTCGTTTCCCTCGGTCCTTTCGGGGCGGCCCAGCCAGCCAATCGACCCGTGTCGTCCACGCCTGCTATCCGCGTGTCGCACGGCCGGGTCATACGCCGTGTACAGGGACCTCATGTTGAACCGGACGCCGCTCGCGAGTGCGCTCGCGCTGACCTTTGCTGTGCCTTTCGCTTCGTCTGCACTCGCCCAAAGCGAGCCTGCCGCCGCTACGGCGGCAAGCGCCACGAACACCAGCACGCTGCCCACGATCGCCGTATCCGCCCAAAGCGATGCCGAGGACTTCCAGGCGGATCGCTCGACCGTCGGCGCGAAGACGCCCACCGCGCTGCGTGACATTCCACAGTCGGTCACGGTGATCAACAAGGCCGTGATGCAGTCGCAGGGCGCCACGTCGTTCCAGGACGCGCTGCGCAACGCGCCCGGCATCACCATCGGCGGCGCGGAAGGCGGCCAGATCGGCAACAACATCAACCTGCGCGGATTCACGGCGCAAAACGACATCTACCTCGACGGCTTTCGCGACCGCAACCAGTACTACCGCGACACCTTCGACCTCGAATCGATCGAGGTGCTCTACGGCCCCTCGTCGATGCTGTTCGGCCGCGGCTCCACGGGCGGCGTAATCAATCAGGTCAGGAAGCAGGCGAACCTCAAGCCACTCACCGAAGTATCGACCACTATCGGCACCGACGACCGCTATCGCGCGACGCTCGACGTGAACCGTCCGCTCGGCGATCACGCTGCCTTTCGTCTGAATGCGTTCGGCCAGTCGATGGGCTCGACGCGCGACGTGATGAAAAACAAGGACTACGGATTCGCGCCCGAGTTGCGCCTCGGCATCGGCACGCCGACCGAGGTCACGATCTCGGCGCTGATCCAGCACAACTACGACATGCCGGACTATGGCGTGCAGGCGATCAACGGCCGTCCGTTCGCGCCTTCGAAGAGCACGTTCTACGGCCTGACCGACGACCGCACGATCCAGGACGTGCAGACGGTGCAGGCGCGCGTGGAGCACCGTTTCAACGACCAGTTCAAGCTCACCAACCAGACGCAGTTCTCGCACTCGCTCACCGACGCGCGCGAGACCGCGCCCGGCGCGGTGCTGACGGGCCCGCTTGCTTCGAGCACGGCGCTCAAGAACGGCAACTTCACGAACCTGCCGCTCGAAGATCTCTACATCAAGCTCGCGAGCCACGATCGCGTGATCGAGAACCACTCGATCTACAACGATACGATGGCGCAGTACAAGTTCACCACGGGCTTCCTGAGGCACGAGATGCTCGCGGGCATCGAGGTGGGCCACGACAGCTACACGAATCAGGCCTACACGCGCAACAACCTGCCGATTCTCTCGCTGCTCAACCCGGTCTATATTTCGACGCCTTCGAACGTCACGACGACGGTCGGCAATCACGCGGAGTCGGGCGCAAACACGTTCGCAGCCTACTTCAACGAAACCATGTCGATCGGCGAGCACTGGAAGCTCATTGGCGGCGTGCGTTGGGATCGCTTCCAGGCGCATGTCGCCAACACGATCAGCGCGCCGGCCTACGCGGATCAAACCAACACGTTCACGAGCGTGCGCGCGGGGGCGATCTATCAGCCGACCGACTGGCAGTCGTATTACTTCTCGTACGGCACGTCGTTCGATCCGTCGCTCGAAGCGCTCACGGTCACGAACAACACGCAGAATCTCTCGCCGGAACATACGAAGTCGTATGAAGTCGGCGCGAAGTGGGACCTGCTGGGCGGCAATCTTTCGGTGACGTCGGCATTCTTCCAGCAGGAGATGGACAACGCGCGCACGCAGACTTCGACGGGCGAGTACACGCTCGAAGGCGACATTCGCGTGCGCGGCTTCCAGGCGGGCGCGACGGGCCACATTACCAGCAAGTGGCAAGTGTTCGCGGGCTACACCTACATGGACGGCGTGATCCTCAAGGCGCTCGACGGCACCCAGGGCAACACGCCGGCCAATACGCCGCGCAATACCTTCACGCTGTGGACCACGTACGCGTTCACGCCGCATTGGGAAATTGGCGGCGGCCCGACCTACATGTCGGCGCGTTACGCAGCGAACACGAATTATGTGGAAACCGGCGGCTACACCCGCTGGGATGCAACGGCCGCGTACCACGAAAAGAAGTGGGACGTACGGCTCAATCTGCTGAATCTGACCAACAAGTTCTACTACGACGCCCTCATCCCGTCGGACGGTGGGCGGTCGGTGCCGGGTATCGGTCGCACGTTCCTCGCGACGGCCGATTACCGGTTCTGACACCCGAGTGTTACGCGTGGGCCGAGCGCTTTTGCGTGCCGTCGCGCGAAGCCCGCATAATGCGGGCTTTTTGCGCAGCGGCGCGCATGCGCATGCATGCGGCCGCTTTGCCGCTTATGCGGCACAACGAAGGAATTGACGATGCTGGTTCATGTGCCCAACGTATTGACGCCCGAGCAGGTGTGCGCGCTGCGCATCCGGCTCGACCAAGCGGGCGACGCCTGGGTGGACGGCCGCGCAACGGCCGGCTGGTCGGGTGCGCCCGTGAAGCGCAATGTGCAGATAGCCGAGCACACGCCCATCGCGCGCGAGCTCGGCGACATGGTGCTCGCGGCCATCGAGCGCAATCCGCTTTTCATCAGCGCGGCGCTGCCCAACCAGGTGTATCCGCCGCTCTTCAACCGCTATGAAGGCGGCATGACGTTCGGCAGCCACGTGGATGGCGCAGTGCGTGTGCTGCCCAACGGCGTGAAGCTGCGCACCGACGTTTCCTGCACGCTCTTTCTCTCGTCGCCCGACGAATATGACGGCGGCGAACTCGTGGTCGAAGACACCTACGGCGTGCAGGAGATCAAGCTGCCGGCGGGCGACATGATCGTCTATCCGGCCACGAGCCTGCACCAGGTCACGCCGGTCACGCGCGGCGCGCGCGTGGCGAGCTTTTTCTGGGTGCAAAGCCTCGTGCGCGACGACACGAAGCGCGCGCTGCTCTTCGACATGGACGCCGCCATCCAGCGCCTCAATGCGAGCGACGCCGATTCCCAGGCGCGGCGCAGCCTCGTGGGCTGCTACCACAATCTTTTGCGACTCTGGAGTGAAACATGAGCTTTCCCGATACCGCCGAGATCGACGCGCCGGCAACGCCGCGTACGTGCCTCGACGCCGAACAGCGCGACGAACGCGCGAAGCGTTCGCGCCGTGCGACCTTCATCAAGTGGCTGCGCAAGGTGCACGGCTGGGTAGGCCTGTGGGGCGCGGCGCTCGGCCTGCTGTTCGGCGCGACGGGATTCGTGCTCAACCATCGCGCAGAGCCGCTGCGCATTTCGCCGGGTGCGCCGCAAGTTTCGACGGTGCAGATCGCCGTGCCCGACCCCGCGCCCGAAACGCCGCGTGAGATGGTGAAATGGCTGCGCTCGCAACCGGATCTGAAACTGCCCGCGCGTATGGGCCGCGTGCAGAAGGAGGCCGAGCACAACGTGGCCTGGGGCGATCGCGAGGTCGTGCAGCCCGAGCATTGGCAAATGATGTTCACGTCGCCCGGCGAGAGCGTGATGGTCGAGTACTGGGTGGGCAACGACAAGCTCACGCTCAAGCGCAACGACAACTCGCTCGTCTCGACGATCACGAACCTGCACAAGGGGACGGGCATGAGCGTCGGCTGGGTGCTGTTCATCGACAGCTTCGCCGGGGCGCTGATTCTGCTTTCGCTCACGGGCGTGCTGCTGTGGACGGAGCTGAACAAGCGCAGGACGGTGGGCGCCGTGCTGCTGTTCGGCTCGATTATCGTCGCAGTATGCGTGGGGCTGGCGTAAGCCTCGACGTGTGAACCCGGCAACGGGCGCGAACGCCGAGGTTCGCGCCCGTTCGATTTCAGTCTTTCACGCCGCGCTTGCGCAGCAAATAGGTGTCCATGATCCATCCGTTCGCTTCGCGTGCCTCGGCGCGAACGCGGACGATCTCGTCTTTCACGTCTTCCAGCCGGCCCGCCATCAGGATCTCGTCGGGGGTGCCGACATAGGCGCCCCAGTAGATATCGAGTGCTTCGCCGGCGAGCTGCGCGTACGCGTTCTGCGCGTCGAGCATGACCACCGCGCTGTCCACATCCTGCGGAAATCCGCCCTCCGCGAGCCGTCTTCCCGTCGTGATGCTCACCGGCTTGCCGATGAAGTTGAGCGGCACGCGATGCTTCGCCGCGAGCGCCTGCACGCTGCTGATGCCGGGAATCACCTCGAAGTCGAACGCGAGCCGACCATCGGCCAGGATCGAATCGAGAATGCGGATCGTGCTGTCGTAGAGCGACGGGTCGCCCCAGACGAGAAACGCGCCGCATTGGCCGTCGGTCAATTCCTGTTCGATCAGGCGCTCGAATACGCGCTGCTTGTCGCGGTTGAGCTCGTCCACCGCGGCCTTGTAATCGAGGTCTTCGTCGCGGCGCCGCTCGGGGCTCGTGGCCTCCACGATGCGATAGTCGTGTTCCTGGATGAAGCGGGCGCAGATTTCCTTGCGCAGCGCGACGAGCTTGTCCTTGGCCGCGCCCTTGTCCATCACGAAGAACACGTCGGCGGCGTTGAGCGCTTCGATGGCCTGCACGGTCAGGTACTTCGGATCGCCCGCGCCGATGCCGATGATGAGGATCTTTCTCACGTTGCAGTTCCGGAATAGGAGTCGTCGGTGCGGCGCAATGATAGCGCGAGTTCCGCACGGTGCCGCGCTCGCGGGCAGGGCAATTTTCTTCAATACGCCGGCGGCGCGCGCGTCTACCCTCGACGCTTGTTGATCGCCCATGGGCGTAACGAGGAAAACCGTGAGCACTGCCTTGTCGATGGCCGCCTTCGCGCTGGCCACTTCCATCACCCCCGGACCCGTCAATATCGTCGCGCTGAGCGCGGGCGCGCGCTACGGGCTGCGCGCGAGCCTGCGCCACGTCACCGGTGCGACTGTGGGCTTCACATTGTTGCTGCTGCTGATCGGTCTCGGCATGCAGCAATTGCTGGCGCGCCTGCCGTTTCTCACGCGCGCGCTCGAATGGGCGGGCGTGGCTTTCCTGTTGTACGTCGCCTACCGGCTCGCCGCTGACGATGGCCGCATCGACTCCCCGAGCGCGGCGCGCGGCCCCTCGCTGATGGTGGGCGCCACGATGCAATGGCTCAATCCCAAGGCGTGGCTCGCCTCGGTGGCGGGCATGGGCCTATATGCGGCTTCCGGCGAGAATGCGCTCGTCTGGCAGTTCGCCGCGATTTATTTCGTGGTGTGCTATGTGTCGATTGCGTGCTGGGCGTGGGCGGGCGCGTCGTTGCGCCAGGCCTTGCGCGAACCGTCGCGGGTGCGTTTCGTGAACCGCGCGATGGCGTTGTTGCTGGCGGGCAGTGCGGTGTGGCTAGTGCTTGCCTGAACGCACGGCAGCTCCGTTAGCCGCGATACTGGCCAGGCGTCGCGGCAACGAACTGGCGGAACGCGCGCTGCAGATGTGCTTGATCGGCGAAACCCGCTTGCGCCGCCACATCGGCAATGGCATGCCCGCGACGCAGTTGTGCGCGGCTGAACTCGATCCGCCGGTTCACGACATACGCGTGCGGCGTCATGCCGTATTGCTCGCGAAACGCGCGAATGAGGTACGAGGGCGAAAGATCGGCGGCGGCGCAGATCTCTTCGAGCTTGAGCGTGCGCGTGTAGTTGCCGTCGATGAATTCGGCGGCGCGCGCGAGGCGCTCGTTCGGTTCGCGTGCGCTGACCGGCGCAGGATTCAGGGACTGCTGGAGCCTCGAGAAATAGGCGACGACGGCGCATTCCTTGCGCAATGCCGACTCATTCGTGTCGACGAGCAACGCATAGAGCGCGTTGAGCCCGTCGAACAAATCGCGCTCCCAACTCAAGGTCTGTTCGAACGGGCGAAAGCCCTCGTGCGCGCCGAAGCCCAGGTCGTGTTGCAGATTCGCGAGCCACGTGGTGTCGAGATAGAACATGCGGTAGGCCCAGGGCTCGTCCGCGGCCGGGTTGCAGGCGTGCACGACTTCCGGGTTGATGACCACCACCGCGCCCGCGCTGATATGCGAGAGTGTGCTCCCGTTCAGGTAGGTGCTGCGCCCGCCCGTGACCGCGCCGATCGAGAACGTGCTGTGTGCGTGACGGCCGTAGCGGACCTTGCGGCCGTCGGCGATGGCGCGCACTTCGATGAACGGCAGGTCTGCGTCGCGCCAGAAGTAGGGTTGTGCGTCGGACGTCGTGACTTGCGGCATAGGAGACCCCGGAGTGATGCTGCGTGCATCGAGCGACGCAGGTGGTCCATATTAGCGCAACGCGAGCAGGCAGGGGGGACGTGATAGGCTAGTTCGATTCGCGCGGGTGATTCCCCTTCCATTGCCACGCACTGCACATGAACGAAATGAATCCGATGAAGCCAACGAATGCAACGATTCGCCCGTTGACCGAGCAGGACGCCGAGGCGTTTCATGCCATGCGTTTATACGCGACCGAGAATTGTCCCGCCGGCATCGTCCCGACCTATGAAGAGGAATCGAAGCGCACGCCCGAAGAGAGCCGGGCCCGGGTGCGTGCCACGGAGAACCAGGTCGTATTCGGCGCATTCGTGGGCGACACGCTCGTCGGCATCACTGGCCTCATGCGCGAGCCGCGCCGCAAGCTCGCGCACAAGGGGCTGATTTGGGGCGTGTTTGTCGATCCCGCATGGCGAGGCGCCGGCATCGCCAGGCAATTGCTGGAAGGAGCCATCGCTCATGCCCGCGCGCTAGGCCTGCTCCAGGTGCAACTGGTGGTGAGCGTGCTGAACCCCCGTGCCCAGGCGCTCTACCGCGCGTGCGGCTTCGTGCGCTACGGGGTCGAGCCGCGCGGCCTGTGCATCGACGGCGAGTACGCCGACGACGAACTCATGGTGCTCTTTCTCGACGACCCCGCCGTGCCCGACTGAGGGCCACGGCGTGGCCGGACAATGCGCAACGCAGAGCGAACGTCAAGTGTGGTGTAACGCACAGTGCACTCGGGCGAATTATGCGTAGTCATCATTTCGTCATACCTGAACGTCGATAATCCACCGCGAATAAATTGGCCAACGTGTGCCGAGCTGCGCAACCATAGCGCAGCCGGCGCGACGAAGGCCCGGGGATTTCGACATGACCATTCGTCACCGCATCACGCTACTCATCGTCCTGATGTTCGTCGCGCTGTCCGCCATCGGCGGCTACGCGGCCTTGCAGGCCCGCCGCAGCGCCACCGACGTCCGCCAGGTTACCCAGGGTGTCGTGCCGAGCGCCCTCGCGTCATCCGACCTCGTGTCGCTCGTGAAAGACGTGCAGCTCGCCACCATGACGCTCGTCTACGCACCCGACGCCACGGTCGCATCGCTCGCGCAAAACGAACTCAAGGACAAGGAAGCCGCGTTGCGCGCCGCGCTCGACGTGCAGCGCAAGGCCGCCGCGAGTCACGCGCAGGAAGGCCTGGTTTCGCAGGCGCAGGAAAGCCTCGCGAACTACTTCTCCGCGATCGACGACACCGCGAAGATGAAGGCGAGCGGCAAGAACGAACTCGCGCAGGCCTATCTCTTCGCGAACGTCGCGCAGTACCGCGATGAACTCGAAGGCATCGTCACGACGATGCGCGTGGAAAAGAACCGCCAGAAGGACGACGCGATCCGCACGCTCAACGGCACGCTCGACACCACGACGAGCGCGATCGCGGGCGTGACGGGCGGCGCGGTGCTGCTGCTCACGCTCATCGGCGCGCTGCTCTATCGCCAGATCACGCGGCCGCTCTCGCGCATGCAGGCCATGATGAGCGAGATCGCGTCGAGCCAGGACTTCACGCGCCGCGTGCCCGTGGGCCGCATGGACGAAATCGGTCATTCGATCGTCGCCTTCAACGGCATGATCGAGAAGATCCAGCAGAGCTCCGCGCAGCTCAAGCGCAAGACCGCCGACATTCAGGCGATGCTGCAGAACATGCAGCAGGGCATTCTCACGGTGGTGGAAGGCGCGACGATCCACAACGAATATTCGGCATATCTAGAGGCAATCTTCGAAACGAACGAGATTGCGGGCCGCTCGCTGATGGACCTCGTGTTCTCGCATACGGATCTCGATGCCGACACTCGCGCGCAGATCGACGCCGCCGTGCACGCCTGCCTTGGCGAAGACGATGTGAACTTCGCCTTCAATCAGCATCTGCTCGTGAATGAGATCACGCGCACGCTGCCCGATGGCCGCGCGAAGGTGCTCGACCTGAGCTGGTCGGCCATCACCGACGAAAACGACGTGGTCGTGCGCCTCATGCTTTGCGTGCGCGACGTGACGGAACTGCGCGAACTCGCGGCCGAAGCGGGCGAGCAGAAGCGTCGCCTCGAAATGATCGGCGAAATTCTCGCGGTGAGCGAAGAGAAGTTCCATCACTTCGTGGAAAGCTCGACGAGCTTCATTCACGAGAACGAGCACATCATTCGCCAGCACGACTGCGCGGACACGAGCGCGATTGCCGCGCTGTTCCGCAACATGCATACGATCAAGGGCAATGCGCGCACGTACAGCCTGCAGCATCTCACGGGCGTGGTGCACGAAGTCGAGCAGCGCTACGACGCCTTGCGCCGCGAAGACACGAGCCACACGTGGGACCAGCAGGCACTGATCGACGATCTGGAGCGCGTGAAGACGGCGCTCGAGCACTATTCGAGCATCAACGAAGTGAGCCTCGGGCGCGGCCCGCGTGCGGCCGGCGCGCAAAACGGCGCGGCGAGCCTCACGGTCACACGCGAAGCGATCGAAGAGACGCTGCGCATCGTCGATCGCACCGACGACAACGACCTGCCGGCCCTGCGTGCGATGCGCGCCGAACTGCGCGCTACGCTGCGCGCCATCGGCACCGAGCGCGTGGCCGATACGCTCGTGGGTGTGACCGGCTCGCTGCCCTCGCTCGCCCAGGAACTCGGCAAGGTGGAACCGGTGGTGCGGATTGCGGACAACGGTTATCGCCTGCGCAGCGAGGCCGCCGGCACGGTGAAGAACGTGTTCATGCACCTGCTGCGCAACTCGCTCGATCACGGCATTGAAATGCCGGCGCAGCGGCGCGCGATCGGCAAGGACGAGTCGGGTCACATCGACATCGACGTGAACGTGCACAACGGCGCGCTGCAACTGACGCTCGCCGACGACGGCCGCGGCCTCGCGCTCGCACGCATTCGCGGCATCGCGGTGGAGCGCGGCTGGCTGCAGGCGTATGAAGCGGTGAGCGACGACGTGATCGCGGCGTTCATTTTCCGCCCCGGTTTTTCGACCGCGGTGAGCGTGACCGAAGTCTCGGGCCGCGGCGTGGGCATGGACGCGGTGCGCGA
Source organism: Paraburkholderia sp. BR10937 (assembly GCF_040965695.1). Taxonomy (NCBI): domain Bacteria; kingdom Pseudomonadati; phylum Pseudomonadota; class Betaproteobacteria; order Burkholderiales; family Burkholderiaceae; genus Paraburkholderia; species Paraburkholderia sp. BR10937. The sequence continues at coordinate 52,512 of NZ_JBFRCL010000005.1, read as the reverse complement.
TTTCCTCGAACGCGAGGGCGGCGCCATCGAACTGCGTTTCACCGATGACCGTGCGGGCGCCGATTACCGGCATTTCCAGACCGTCGTGCGTTTGCCGCAGCAGTGGGCCGTAAAGATGACGGATGCAACGCAGGCAAAGCAAGAGGAAGCGCTGGCAGGCTAGCGCATGGCGGGGGTGAAAGTGGTCTTACCGTATTTGATCGAAGGCGCGGCGCTCGTCGCCCTGGCGGCCGGCCTGGCCGTCGCGTGGGGCAAGCGCGCACAGACGCAGGCACGTGAGGCGGCGCGCACGCAGGACGCCGCGCATGCGGCCGTGCTTGCACAGGCTCAGGCCCAGCACGCGGCGCAGCAGGAAGACGCCGCGCGTGAACACGAGGGGTTGGCTGCGCAGATCGAGTCGCTGCGCGCGGAACTCGCGCAGCGCCGGTCCGTGGCCGACGCACTCGAAGCGGCGCTCGCCGGCGAGCGCGCGCAGCGTGACGACGCCATGCAGCACGCGGCGCGCATCGCGAGCGAGGCTTCCCGCCTGAAGCTCATGTCGTCGACGTTCGAGCGCTGGCACGAGCAGATGATCTCGCTGATGGCGCAGAACAACGACATGCACAAGAAGAACCAGGAGCTGTCGTCGATCGTGAGCCATGTGCTGATCGTCTCGCTCAACGCTTCGATCGAAGCGGCACGCGCGGGCGCAGCCGGCCGTGGCTTCTCGATCGTGGCGGGAGAGGTGCGTTCGCTCGCCACGCGTTCGCAGGAACTCTCGAAGAGCTACCGAGACAGCCTGAACCGCAACGACCTCATCACGGCCGCGACGTTCCAGGACATTCAGGCGGGCGGCAAGATGATCGCGGCGACGCTCGCGAGCGTGGAAGCGTCGACGCAGCAGCTGCATCACCAGCTCGAAGCGACGCGCGCCGGGGCGCACGCATGATCGGCACGCACGCGAAGGACAGCATCGAGCGGATCTTTTTCGCGGCGGCGCGCATGCGTCTCGTAACCGACGCGCAGCACAGCTGCGAAATCGAGCCGCGTGCGGGCGACGCGCCCCAGGGCGAGCATCTGGTCGTGCTGACGATTTCGTCGATGCAGTTCCGCCTGCTGTTGCTGCTGCACTTCGAAGATGACGAGCGCACGCAGCGCTACTACGTGGGCGACGCCGCGCGCGCGCTCACCGAATGCTTCATGGAGTTCGGCAACCTGTGCTGCGGAGCCATGAACCAGCAGCTGGTCGAGCATTTCCCCGACCTCGGCATGTCCACGCCCTATGCGCTCAGCAGTGGGTGCCTGCCGTATCTGCGCGAACTAAAGCCGGATTACGTGCAATCGTATGCGCTCACGATCGATCACGACGTTCGGCTCGGCGCCACGCTGTGCGTCTGCACGCAAGCGCCCCTCGATTTCGTGGCGAGCACCGCAGCGGTCGAAGTGCACGACAGCGCGGGCGAACTCGAGTTGTTTTGAAGGCAGAGAACGGAAACATGAACACGAACAAGCCAGTCAGCAAGCTGTTGCTGCTGGAAAGCGACACGGCGCGCGCCGAGGCGATCGCGCAAATCGCAGCCACCCACGATTGCGTGTGCGTGCCGGTGCGACGGGACGCGCTCTCGGCGGCGCTGAAGACGCATTACGATCTGGGCGGCGTGCTGCTCGGCGAGGACTTTGGCGGCTCGCTCGATGCAGCGGCGGCGGTGGCCGTCGCGCTGGAAGCGGAGCGCCCCGAACTGCCCGTCGTGCTGCGGCGCGCAGCAAACGAGCAGGACGATGCATTGCCCGAGCCGTTGCGCCGCCTGCCGTGCGCCAGCTGGCACGACAGCGATCCTGCCACGCTTGTCGCGGCGCTCGAAGCGCACGTGTTCTCGCACGACTATCCGGATCCGCTCGTGGACGGCATCACCGACATGACGCTCGGACGCCTGCGCGGCCTATTTGCCGGACTCGAAGTGAACTGGGACACGCCGAGCATCGTGCGCGACCGCATCATCTTCGGCGAGGTGTTGACGCTGATCCCGATCGAGACCGCATGGTGCCGCGGCTGGCTTCTCATGCAGACCGAGGAGGCGCCGCTGATCGAGCTGCTGCCGCCGCGCGCGGGCCGCGACGAAGCGAGCGACTTCCGCGACGTGAATGGCGTGCTCGCCGAACTCACGAATCTCGTGTGGGGAGCGTTCCGCAACCGCTATCTGGGTAACGCACACGCTGCCGGCGAGGCGGGTTGGGGCCGCGCGCAGGTGCAGGTGCCGCTGCTCATCAATCATCGGCGGCGCTATCTGTCATTTGGCTCGGATAACCCGCAGCTATGCATCAAGTATCGGCTCACGTGCCCGGATACGGGCCGCGAAGTGGTGATCGACCAGCGTTTCGTGTTCAGCCTCGGCTGGTCGCGCGAACGCTTTGACGAGACGGCCGCGCAGGCCGCAGCCGCTGCCGTTGAAGAGCAGGCCAGCGGCGAACTCGAATTATTTTGATCAAATGCGCGCCCGACGCGGCGCAACAGAGAGGGACAACATGGCAAAGATTCTGGTGGTGGACGATTCGAGCACGGTGCGCGACGAAGTGGCAGGCTTTCTGCGCAAGAACGGTCTGGACGTGGACACCGCCGTGGACGGCAAGGACGGCCTCGCGAAGCTGCGCTCGAACCCTGGCGTGAAGCTCGTGGTGAGCGACGTGAACATGCCGAACATGGACGGCCTCACGATGGTCGAGAAGATCCGCAGCGAACTCGCGAATGCGGCCGTGAACGTGGTGATGCTGACCACGGAAAGCAGCCCGGCCATGAAGGAGCGCGGCAAGGCGGCCGGCGTGCGTGGCTGGATCGTGAAGCCGTTCAAGGGCGAAGCGGTGCTCGAAACGTTCCGCAAGCTCGCGAGCTAAGCGCAGCGCAAGCAAAACGGCCCCGGCGCCACTGCCGGGGCCTTCAGACGAGACATCACGCCGCGATGGCGTGATCGGTAGCCGCGGCAGGGCTCAGCAGCACCGGAATCGACTTCGAGGTCGGCGTGCCCGCGCCGTCTGCAATGGACGACAGCGGCACGAGCGGATTGGTCTCTGGATAGTACGCGCCGAGGCAGCCGCGCGGAATGTCGTACTCCACCAGCATGAAGGCTTCGACGTGGCGCTCCATGCCGTCGTCCCACACGCTCGTGATGTCCACATGCTGGCCCGGCTCGAAGCCGAGCATCGTCATGTCTTCGCGGTTCGCGAACAGCACGCGGCGCAGGCCGTACACGCCGCGATAACGGTCGTCGAGACCGTAGATCGTCGTGTTGTACTGATCGTGCGAGCGCGTGGTCATGAGCGTCATGAGCCGCGGACCGTGCTCGGCGCGCGCGCGGTGAATGGGCGTATCGAGCGCGATGGCGTGCACCACGAACTGTGCCTTGTTGCTGGGCGTCTTCCACACGCGGTCGCGCGAGGCCACCCCCAGGTGGAAGCCGCCCGGGTGCTTCAGGCGTTCGTTGTAGTTCTCGAAGCCGTCGAACACTTTTTCGATGCCGTCGCGGATCTTCGCGTAGTCGGCGGCGAGGTCGAGCCAGTCCACCTTGTCGCTGCCGAGCGTGGCGTGCGCCATGCGCGCGACGATCGCGATTTCCGAAAGCAGGTTGGTCGAAGCGGGGCGGTTCATGCCGTAGGAGATGTGCACCATGCTCATCGAGTCCTCGACACTCACGCCTTGCGGCACGCCGTTCTGCAGATCGATCTCGGTGCGGCCGAGCGTGGGCAGGATGAGCGCGTCGTGGCCGTGAACCAGGTGGCTGCGGTTGAGCTTCGTCGTCACGTGCACCGTGAGCGCGCACGCGCGCATGGCTTCCCACGTGCGCGGCGTGTCGGGCGTGGCGATCGAGAAGTTGCCGCCCAGACCGATGAACACCTTCACGTGGCCTTCGAGCATCGCGTGGATGGTTTCCACGACGTCATAGCCGTGCTCACGCGGCGGCTCGAAATCGTAGGCCTTGCCGAGGCGGTCGAGAAACGCCTGCGTGGGCTTTTCCTCGATGCCCACCGTGCGGTCGCCCTGCACGTTCGAATGGCCGCGCACGGGGCACAGGCCTGCACCACGGCGGCCGATATTCCCGCGCATCATCATGAGGTTCGACAGCAACTGGATCGTCGCCACCGAATTCTTGTGCTGCGTGAGGCCCATGCCCCACGTCGAGATGACGGCGCGGCCCTTCACGTAGATGTCGGCGAGCTTGAGCACTTCGTCGATCGGCACGCCCGCTTCGGCGACGATGGTGTCCCACGACTCGGCACGCAGGTCGGCGGCGAACGTGTCGAAGCCCACGGTGTGCTCCGCGATGAAGTCGACGTCGAGCACGCGCTCCGTGCCTTGCGCGAGCGCTTCGTCGTCGAGTTCGATCACGCGCTTGGCTACGCCCTTGATGAGCGCGAAGTCGCCGCCTACGCGCGGGCGGATGAACACGGAGCTGATCTGCACGCCCTTGGGCGAGAGCATATCGAGCGTGTGCTGCGGGCTCGCGAAACGCTCCAGCCCACGCTCCTTCAACGGATTGATCGAGACGATGGTCGCGCCGCGCTTCGCGCAATCGCGCAACTCGCCGAGCATGCGCGGATGGTTCGTCGCCGGGTTCTGTCCGAAGATGAGCAGCGTGTCGGCGTGCTCGAAGTCGTCGAGCGTTACCGTGCCCTTGCCGATGCCCACCGTGCCCGGCAGGCCGCGGCTCGTGGCCTCGTGGCACATGTTCGAGCAGTCGGGAAAATTGTTCGTGCCGTACATGCGCACGAAGAGCTGGTAGAGGAACGCGGCCTCGTTGCTCGCGCGCCCCGAGGTGTAGAACGCGGCGCGGTTCGGGTCGTCGAGTGCATTGAGGTGCTTCGCGATCAGCTTGAACGCGTCGTTCCACTCGATCGGCACGTAGTGGTCCTGCAGCGCGTCGTACACGAGCGGATCGGTCAGGCGGCCGTGCTGCTCCAGCTCGTAGTCCGACTGGGCCATCAGCTCGCTAACTGTGTGCTCCTGGAAGAACTGCGGCGTCACGCGCTTGCTGGTCGCCTCCGCCGCCACGGCTTTCACGCCGTTCTCGCAGAATTCGAACGTGGAAGCGTGCTCGCGGTCGGGCCATGCGCAGCCGGGGCAGTCGAAGCCGTCGGGCTGGTTCTGCTTGAGCAGCGTGCGGTAATTGCCGCCCGTCACCTTTTCCTTGATCAGGTTGATGGCGACCTGCTTGAGCGCGCCCCAGCCGGCGGCGGGGTGGTGATACGGCTCGATGCGACCTTGCGGCTTCTTCATGATGCGGTTGGCTTTTCGTTTTCCAGGGCGGTCTGCCCGATGACTCAAGGCTACTGTGTTCCTGTGCCCCCGGAGATCACAGAAAAACCAAAAAGCAAGGGATACAGTTGCGGCGTTTTGTCATAGACTTGCCGGGATCGGCCGCGCGCGCGTGGCCTCGCCCCTTAGCCTGATTGAACGCAATCCCGAACGTGACCCGCTACGAGCAACTCGCCGACGATATCGAAGCCGCCGTGCGTCGCGGTGTGTTCGGCCCCGGCGAGCGCATTCTCTCGGTTCGGCGCGCGAGCCAGCAGCACGGCGTGAGCATCAAGACGGTGCTGCGCGCTTATGCGCTGCTGGAAAGCCGGAGCGTGATCGAGTCGCGGCCGCAATCGGGCTATTTCGTGCGTGCGCGCGTGGGTGCGCCGCAAGGGCGCGGCGCGGCGGGCGTACAGGGCGCGCAGGGCAAGGACGCCGTCTCCCCGGTCAAGCCGCGCCGCGCGAGCGCGCCGCGGCAGCCCATGCCCGCCAACGTGGATGTGAGCCGGCTCGTGCTTTCCACGCTGCGCAGCATTGGCGCGCAGGACGCCGTGCCGCTTGGCTCGCCGTACCCGGACCCGGCACTGTTCCCCTGGCGGCGCATCAACCAGTACGCCAACGCGATTGCGCGCCGCCATGCGAGCTGGAACCTCATCGACGACCTGCCGCCCGGCAACCCCGAACTGATCCGCCAGATCGCGCGGCGCTACGCCGAAAACGGCGTGAACGTCGATCCCGAGGAAATCGTCATCACCGTGGGCGCCACCGAGGCGATCAACCTGAGCCTGCAAGCCGTGGCCAAGCCGGGCGACACGGTGGCCGTCGAATCGCCGACCTACTACGCGATGCTGCACGCCATCGAGCGTCTGGGCATGCGCGCCATTGAAGTGAGCACGCACGCGGATACCGGCATCGACCTCGACGCGCTGGAGCGCGTGCTGACGCGCCAGAAGGTCGCGGCCTGCATGGTGATGCCGAACTTCCAGAATCCGCTGGGTTTTCGCATGCCCGACGCAAACAAGGCGCGGCTCGTGGCGCTTGCCGAGGCGCACGACTTGCCCGTGATCGAGAACGACGTTTATCAGGAGCTGTACTTCGGACAGACGCGGCCTTCCACGCTCAAGCAGTTCGACACGCGCGGCCTCGTGCTGCATTGCGCCTCGTTTTCGAAGAGCCTTTCCGCCTCGTACCGCATCGGCTGGGCGCTGCCGGGGCGCTACCGCGCGCAGGTCGAGAAGCTCAAGTTCCTCAATACGCTCACGACACCCTCGGTTCCCCAGGTGGCGCTGGCCGACTACTTGCGCCACGATGGCTACGACCGGCACCTGCGCCGCGTGCGGCGCTTCTACCGGCAACAGGCGCGGCTCATGCGGGCGATGGTCGAGCGCTTCTTTCCGGCGGGCACGCGCACCTCGGAGCCGCAAGGCGGCTACGTGCTGTGGGTGGAACTGCCGCCGCGCGTCGATTCGATGCGGCTTTATCAGGCGGCGCTCGCGCAGGGCATTACCATCGGGCCCGGCTACATGTTCTCGATGCGCAACGAGTATCACCACTACATCCGGCTGAACTACAGCTACCCATGGAACGCGCAGACCGAAGCCGCGCTGAAGACGCTAGGCGAAATGGCCGCGAAGATGGCATGAGGAGACAGACGATGAACGCAGATAAAGAGCGCGACGATGACGACGCAGACGAGTCGGGCGTCGACCCGGTGCTGATTGCTGTGCTCGAGCAGTTGTGGCGCGCGGAGTGCGAGAAGCACGAGCGGCCTGAGACTCAGGGCCGGGCGTGGTCGCTCGCGAAACTCTCGAAGCAGGCCGGCGTGCCGATGAGCGGACTGCGCAGACAACTCACTGCGCTCGTGGACAGCGGCCTGGTGGTGACGACGCAGGCCGAAGACGGGACCGGCACGGCGAGTCTGTCGGACGAGGGGCGCGCGTTTTGTGCCGAGGTGTTCGGCGAGGGCGAAGCGTAGCGCGACGCTTTGCTCGTTCAAAACCCGGTGTTGCCGTTGTCGGTTTGCGACACGGTTCATGCGCAACGGGTCAACCCATCTAGGACAAATCGGAAATTCCTGCGCAATCGCCGCTTTGACAATTTTTGACGTGTTTTGAGATAGTCGCCTGACCAGAATCGCCTGACAAACTGAAAGTGTCGGGCGACGATGAACAAGATTTACAGGCTGGTGTTCAGCCGTGCGCGCAACATGCTCGTCGCAGTCGAAGAGAGCGCGCCGGCATGTGGCAAACGGGGGCGCGGCGAGGCCGCTGTGGCGGCGGCCGTGTTGCTGCTGGGCGGGGCACCGCTGCTCGCGCACGCCCAGATCGTTCCTTCGGGTGCTCATGCGCCCGGCGTCATCAACACGCCCAATGGCCTGCCGCAGGTGAACGTCAACCGCCCCTCGGGCGCTGGCGTGTCGATGAACAGCTACTCGCAGTTCGACGTCCAGCAGCGCGGCGCGATTCTCAACAATTCGCCGACGATTGCGAATACGCAGCTGGCGGGGCAGATCAATGGCAATCCGAACTATGCTGCGGGCCAGTCGGCGCGGATCATCGTCAACCAGGTCACCAGTGCCAACCCTTCGCAGTTCAACGGCGCGCTCGAAGTTGCAGGTCGGCGTGCCACGGTGGTGCTGGCAAACCCGTCGGGGATTTCCGTCAACGGTGGCAGCTTCATCAATACGAATCGGGCCGTACTGACGACCGGCATCCCGCAACTCGACGCAAACGGTGCGCTCACGGGCTACAACGTCACGGGCGGCAATATCGCCGTGCAGGGCGCGGGCTTTAACGCGTCGAATGTCGATCAGGTCGATTTACTGGCAAGAGCCGTGCAAATCAATGCGGCGGTCTATGCCAACAGCCTGAATGTCATCGCCGGCGCGAACAACGTCAATCACGATACGCTCGCGGCGACGCCGATCGCGGGCAATGGCGTTCCTGCGCCCGTCTCGATCGACGTCAGCCAGCTAGGCGGGATGTACGCGGGCAAGATCTATCTTGCGTCCAACGAGCACGGCGTGGGCGTGTCGAACGCGGGCGTAATCGCCGCCCAGGCGGGCGACTTTACGCTGCGTTCGGATGGCCGCGTCCTGCTCACGGGCAGGACGACCGCAAGCGGCAACGTCGCCCTGAACTCGAATACAGGTATTACGAACACCGGCACCGCTTACGCGCGAGGCTCGCTTGCAGCGCATAGCGCAGGCGATCTCACGAACAGCGGCACGCTCGCGGCGCAGGGCGCGCTCGATGCGGGCGCGGGGTCGGTGAATTCGACCGGTTCGCTCGCCGCGGGTGTGAACGGCGATGGTGTGGTGACGCAGATGGCGAATCTGAACGTTGATTCGTCGGGCGGGCTTTCAGCCACGGGCCATAATGTCGCGGGCGGCGATGCGACGCTGTCGGGCGTGGCGGTCAATCTCGCAGGCAGCGAAACGGCGGCGAACGGCAACCTGTCGCTCACGGCGAACGCAGGCGACCTGAATCTCTCGGGCGCGACGACGAGCGCCCAAGGCGCAGTGAACGCGCAGGCATCGGGCGCGATGGTCAACGACCACGGCGCGATGACGGGCGGTGCCGTGACACTCGACGCGGGCAGGCTCTCGAACCAGGGCGGCAATGTCTCGGCGCAGGGGCCGCTCAACGCGACGGCGGCAGGCGACGTGTCGAACCAGGCCGGCGTGTTCGTTTCGCAGGGCGCGATGCAGGTGCGCAGCGGTGGGGCCGTCGCCAACGGCCAGGGCACGATGCAGAGCGCGATGGGTTTTTCGCTGTCCGGCACGTCTCTGGACAACACGGCAGGCCGCATTACCTCACTGAACGGCGACGGCCTGAACCTCGGTGTGACTGGCACGCTGCTGAACGGCGTGGGTGGCGTGATCGGCGGCAATGGCAACGTGCAGATCAGCGCCTACACCTTCAGGAACGCGGGGCAGGTCAGCGCGCTGCATAACGCCATCCTGAACGCATGGAACCTGAGCAACAGCGGCTCGGCGAGCGCGGGCGATGCGTTGACGGCTACCGCGACCGGGTTGCTTTCCAACGCGGGCGGCACGCTCTCGGGTACGACAGTGACGGCTACGGGTGCGTCCATCGACAACGCGAAGGGCAACATCGATGCGGATACCGTAGCGGTCTCGACGCCTGGAGACCTCAACAACGAAGGCGGCGTGATCACGCAGACGGGCAGCAGCGCGCAGACGGTGAGCGCGGGCGGCAGGCTGGACAATTCGAACGGCGGGCGGATCGCATCGAACGCCACGAACCTGCGCGTAACGGGAGCATCGATTGATAACGGAGCAGGCGCGATTGCGCACGCTGGTACGGGCACGCTGACGGTCAGCGCGGGCAACGGCGCGGGTGCGGTATCGAAGGCGGGCGGCGCGATTACCAGCAATGGGAAAGTCATTGCTCAAAGCGGTGCGCTCAACAATGCGGGAGGCTCCGTCAGGGGACAGCGCGGCGTTACGGCAACGATCGCCGGTGCACTGAACAATACGAATGGCAAGGTGCTGTCGAATACGGACCTGAGCGTGGCCAGCGGCACGCTGGTGAACGATGGCGGCCAGATCGGCGCGGGCGCTAACGGGACGATCCACACCGGAGCGTTGACGAACAAAGGCGGCAAGTTCGTCGCGCCGAACCTCGCGATTTCGACCACCAGCACGCTGGACAACAGCGATGGCGATATCGAGGCGGATCAGCTTGCGCTCTCGGCAACCGTCGTGCTCAACCACGGCGGCACGATCACGCAATATGGCACGGCCTCGATGGGCCTGAACGTAAGCGGCACACTCGACAACTCGGCGGGCGGTACGCTGCAAACCAACAGCACGGACTTCTCGCTTGCGCCCTGGGCGCTCGATAACAACGGAGGCTCGATCCTCCACGCCGGAACGGGCACGTTCACGATTGCACCAGGCAACGGCGCGGGCGCGCTCCCGAGCGTCGGCGGTCGAGTGATGACGGCGGGCCGGCTAGTCGCGACCGCCGGGAGTCTCGACAACACATCGGGCGTATTCGCCGCGCAGGGGTATCTTTCGGTCACCATCGCGGGTGCCCTGAACAACACTCGGGGTATGGTGCGCTCGCTTTCGTCCGCTTCCATCGACGGCGGCGGCACTCTGACGAATGTGAACGGTCAGATCCAGTCCGGTACCGGGGCGGCTGGCGATGCCAGCACGCTCGCGGTACAAGCTGCTGCGTCCACTGACAACACGCACGGTGTCATCGGCAACCTCGGCAGGGGCGACACGACTGTCCAGGGAGGAAGCCAGCTCGTCAACACTGGCGGCCAGGTCACAGGTAACGGCCATGTCGGCGTAAATGCGTCGTCGATCCTGAACACCCAGGGCGCTCAGGTGAGCGGCGCGAACGTCGCGGTGACGGGCGATAGCCTGGACAACACCGGCGGCGCAATCGGCAACGTCGCGGGCCTGACCGGTGATGTCACGGTCACGACCACGGGCGCGATCAACAACACCCGCGGCCAGATGGGGGCGACCCACGACCTCGCTGTGAGTGCATCGACGCTCACTGGCGGCGGCGCGTACAGCGCAGCCAATGACGTGACGATCAGCATGCAGGGCGATTTCGCGCCCACGTCCGATATGCAGTTCAACGCCGGTCACGACCTCGCCTTCACGCTGCCGGGGACGTTCAGCAATGCCGCGCTGGTGGAGGCGGCCAACAACCTCGGCGTCAACGCGGGCGATATCTTCAATAGCGGCACCATGATGGCGGGCGGCACGCTCACCACGCGCTCGGGCACACTGCAGAACACGGGCGCCATGGTGGGCGGCAGCGTGTCGCTGAATGCGAACCGCAGCGTGACCAACGTAGGGCCGACCGCGCTCATCGGTGCGACGGACAGCAACGGTACGCTGGAACTGCTTGCGAACGATATCGAGAACCGCGACGACACCACGGCGACTGATTCACAGGCGACGACCGCGATCTACGGGCTTGGCAAGGTCGTGCTGGCGGGCGGCAAGGATGCGAGCGGGAACTACATCAATGCCGCCCTGATTCGCAACCAGTCGGCGCTGCTCGAGTCGGCGGGCGACATGGAGCTGCACGCCGATCAGGTGACGAACACGCGGCGCGAAGTGACCACAACTGGCTTTAACCAGCCTGTCGATCCTGACATGCTGGCGCACCGTGGCATCAGCCTTTCGGGCCGCACGGGCAAGGTCAACACGCCGGACCCGGACAGCATCGGCGGCGTGTACATCGATCCGCCGCACGGCGGCCAGATGAATAGTGACTACATGTACACGTCCTATACGGGCGTGGCGGTAGCGAACCTGATCGCGGGCATCAGTCCGCAGGCGCAGATCATGTCGGGCGGCAGGCTCGACGCGTCATCGGTCGGCACGTTCCAGAATGACTGGAGCGCGGTCGCGGCGGTTGGCGACATTGCTGCGCCCGTGACGCTCGACCAGGATAGCTGGAAGGGACAGGCAGCACCTGGCGTGGAGGTCACGTACTCGGGGTTCTACCACTACAGCAACTATGACGGCAGCATCCCCGACTGGACCTACTCGTTCTGCGCAAGCAAGTGCAAGGCCCCCGCAGATATCCGCAACTACGCGTTGCCGAGCTACGAATCCAGCTTCGTCGCGGGCGGCACGCTCTCCGGTACGGGCATCAGCATCGACAACACGGCGGGCAACGCGGGCATTCCTTCACTCGGGCTTGCCGCTGGCCAGTCGCTGACCGGCGTGGATGTCGGCGCGGTGAGCGGCAATGCCGGCGGCACAAAGGGCGGCACGGCCTCGGTCAAGGGCGGCGGGAGCATGGTCGATCCGGTCATCGCGAGCGCGACTGCACAGAACGTGCTGCAAAACCTCACGATCCCCCAGGGCGGTCTCTTCAGGCCGGTGAGCACGCCCGGTATGAGCTACCTGATCGAGACGAACCCAGCGTTCACGAACCAGAAAGCGTTCATCTCGAGCGACTATTACCTGCAACAGCTCGGCCTGAATCCACAGACGACCGAAAAGCGCCTGGGCGATGGCTTCTACGAGCAGCAACTCGTGCGCAACCAGATCACGTCGCTCACCGGCAAGGCCGTTCTTGGGCCCTATACCGATCTCCAGTCGATGTATGAAGCGATGCTCGCGGCGGGCGCGTCGCTTTCGAGGTCGCTGGACCTGCCGCTCGGCATGAGTCTGTCGCCCGAGCAGGTGGCGCAACTCACGAGCAACGTCATCATCATGCAGACGCAGGTTGTGGACGGACAGTCGGTGCTCGTGCCCGTGGTCTATCTCGTGAAGGCGAGCCAGCAGAACATGGACGGGCCGCTCATCGCGGCAACCGATATCGACCTCAAGAACGCGCAGACCTTCACGAACAGCGGCACGGTGCAGGCGGCGAACTCGATGCAGATCGACGGCCAGTCGATCAACAACGCGTTCGGCGCGCTCACGAGCGGCGGCCTCATGGCGCTGGCCATAGCAGGCAACGTCGATCTGACCTCTGCGAAGGTGAACGCCGGGAGTCTTGTGCTCAACGCGGGCGGCAACGTGATCCTCGACACGGCCACGAAAACGCTCAATCAGGTGAGCGCCACAGGCGCCACGCGCGTGAGCACGACGATGGGGCCAATGGCGAGCCTGAACGTGGCGGGCGACGCGGCGATCATCACAGGAGGCAACTTCGAGCAGCACGGGGCCAACCTCAATATCGGCGGCAACCTCGGCATGGCCGTGGGCGGCAACTACGATATCGGCACGGTGCAGACGGGCGAGCACAAGGTGGTCGAGCGCGCGAATGGCGTGTCGGACACGAACATCAACAGCGTGACGGGCAGCACCGTGAACGTGGGCGGCGTCTCGGTGATTGGCGTGGGCGGCGACCTGACGGCGAGCGGCGCGAACCTCAACCTGGGCGGCGGGGGCACCATCGCGGCGAAGGGCGACGTCACGCTCGATGCAGCGAAGGCAACCTCGACCATCGACAGCAATAGTTCCGGCAGCGACGGTCACGGCAGTTACTCGGAGTCGTCGCACAGATCGCACGATGCGTTGACGGCGACCACGCTCAATGCGGGGGATTCACTCGCGGTGGTGTCGGGCAAGAACATCGACATCAACGGCAGCTCGGTCAACCTCGACAAGGGTACGCTGGCACTTGCAGCAACGGGCGATGTCAATATCGGCGCGGCGACCGAAACGCACATCGATAGCTCGCAGGAGCAGCACAGCCACAGCAACGTGGTCAGCGGCAAGGAGGTGGCGAGTTCGCGCGATACGGCCGTCACACGCTCGCAGGGCAGCACGATTTCGGCGGATAGCGTGTCGATCTCGGGCGGCCACGATATCAATGTGAACGGCAGCACGGTTGTCGGGACGAACGATGTGGCGCTCGCTGCCGCGCATGACGTGAACATCGGCACGTCGCAGGACACCATGCAGTCCTCGGGCAGTTATGCGGAGAAGCGCACGGGCCTGGGCACGAGCGGCTTGACGGTGACGGTCGGCACCAGCAAGCTCGCAACGACTGATCAGGAGTCGAGCGTCACGAACAACACGAGCACGGTGGGATCGATCAACGGCAATCTGGCGATCCAGGCGGGCAATACGCTGCATGTGACGGGTAGTGACTTGCTGGCGGGTGGCAACGTCACGGGCATGGCCTCGAACATCATCATCGATTCGGCCACCGATACCGCGCACCAGGCGCAGACGCAAAAGACCAGCAGTAGCGGCGTGACGATTGGCCTCGCCGGATCGGTTGGCGATGCGATCAACAATGCGTATTCGGAAGGTCGCGCCGTCAGCCATTCTGCGGACAGCGGCAATGATCGTGCGGCGGCGCTGCATGCGATTGCAGCGGGGAGCGATGCGGCAATGGCAGGCGCGGGAGTGAAGGCCCTTGCCGATGGTGGGAAGCCCGATATCGGCATCAAGGTGAGCATCGGTTCGAGCAAGAGCCAAAGCCAGTCGTCGGAGGACATGACGACACAGCGCGGCTCGAACGTGGCGGCGGGCACTGCGGCGGCGTTCGTCGCAACGGGCGACGGTACACCCGGCAGCGGCAACGTCACGATTGCCGGTTCGAACGTGAGCGCGAACGACGTGCTGCTGGCCGCGAAGAACCAGGTGAACGTGGTCAACACCACGAACACCGATTCAACGCGCAGCTCGAACAGTTCCAGTAGCGCGAGCATTGGCGTGCAGTACACGCTGGGCGGCGGCTTTGGTGTGTCGGCCGCGATGGCGAATGCGCACGGCGATGCGAACAGCGACGCGGCGATCCAGAGCGCCTCGCACGTGAACGGCGCGAACAGCGTGACGGTGATCTCGGGCGGCGACACGAACATCACCGGCTCGCAGGTCAACGGTGGGAAGGTGATCGCGGACGTGGGCGGCAGCCTGAATATCGTGAGTGTGCAGGACGTGACGAACAGCGCCGCGCACCAGAGCAGCGCGGGTGGGGGCTTCACGATCAGCCAGGGCGGCGGCAGCGCGAGCTTCAGCGCGCAGAACGGGCATGCAGATTCGAACTATGCGGGCGTGAAGGAGCAGGCGGGGATCAATGCGGATAGTGGTGGCTTCGATATCAACGTGAGGGGGAACACCGCGCTCACGGGTGCGGTTATTTCCAGCGCTGCGGATGTGGAGAAGAACAGCTTGAGCACCGGCACGCTCACATACAGCGATGTGCAGAACCGCTCGCACTACGACGCGACGAGCAACGGGATCAGCGCGGGCGTGGGGATTGCAAATACGGGTAAGGCGGTAGGCCCCGGCTCAGGGTCAAACAGGGGCGGCGTAGCACCGATGTTGCCGCAGAGCGACAGCGGATCGGCGGATGCGACTACGCGCAGCGCCGTGACTGCAGGCACGATCACTGTGACGGACGGGGCAAACCAGAGGCAGGACGTGGCAAATCTCTCCCGGGACACGACGAACACGAACGGTACTGTGTCGAAGCTGCCTGACGTGAGCGCCCTCCTGAACGAGCAGGGCGACAGAATGAACGCCGCACAGGCCGCAGGGCAGGCGGTGGCGCAGCGCATCGGGGACTACGCGGACGCGCAGGCCAGGGCGACGGGTGACTCCGCATGGGCCGAAGGCGGCAGCAAGCGTGCGGAGATGCAGGCGGCGGGCGCGGCGGTCATAGCGGGCTTGGGCGGCGGCGTGGGCAGTGCTGTCGCGGGTGCAGCAGGCGCGGGTATCGGCTCGAAGATGGGGGGCGAGCTGAACAAGCTCAGTGATTCGATTGCGGCGTCGAACCTGACCGGCGATGCGAACATGAACGCCGCGCTTGGCAACATCGTGGCGAACGTGGTCGCGACGGGCGCGGGTGCGGCAGTAGGTGGCGCGGGCGCGTTTGGCAGTTCGACCGTGGACTTGTACAACCGGCAGTTGCACGTAGACCGCGACCCCTACAAGGACGAGCGCACGCTTGCGAAGCAACTGGCCGACAAGAGTGGCGGGGAATATACGCAGGCGCAGATTGAAGACCAGTTGCGCATCATGGACATGTGCACGAATGGTAAGTGCCAGTCGGGCGCGCCCGATACGTTGATCGGACAAATTCCAACGGACCCAGGTGCAAAATGGATCTCTGGCGGCACGACAGCGGACGGCAAGCCGATCGTGACACAGATGACCGCGCAGGCGGATCCGCGATTGCAGGAATATATCCGCGCTAACTACAACTCAGCTTCACCGGGCGAGGTGCCGAGCGTGGTTCAATATCCGCAAATGTCCGCCACCGGGTCGATCAATATCACGGGGCCGCTAACGAAGTTCGATCAGTCAGATGTCAACTTCATGCGTAATACGACGGCAGATGCCTCTGCGATGGTTTCAACCAATGCGGGACGGTTTAGCGCGGCGACCGCCGCTGCAGCCGCAGTGCCCTCCCCATATTCACCTATATTTGAGGCGGCTGCCTATGTAGGTACAGTTGTCGGAATTGGTGCAGACGCGGTTAGTCAAGCCATCCGTCCTGATGTGGGGCAATACTGGACGAATAGTGGCAGCGCCATGATTTCCGATCGTTTCTCTTCGAGATATCCGCTCGCGAGTCCCGTAATCAATGAAGCCGCAAACGCATTCAATACCAGCACTTTTTCCCAAAAAATTCAGGATTTCGTAAATGCATCGTGGAATAGCTTCGTTACTGAGCCGGTGAAAAAGTGAAAATTATAGACGACGGTAATTTATCCGGTTGGGCATGTGCCATGCTAATCGCGGTTGGCATTGGGATTTCATACGTAACGTTCAAATGCGCACCTCCCTCAATCTGGAGCGCTTTCTTGGCGCTATTTGGATTCGTTCTTATGGCGGTTGGTGGCCTATGTAGTAGGGCCCGAATGCTACACATTAAGCCCTTCGACAACAGCTACAAAAAGGCGCGCGACAGCTACAAGGCCAAGGACGACAAACAGGAATAGCGAGAATGAATGAACCAGAACTTGGCAGGGTCGCGATCGAGGATAACTTTGCCGTCGCCCAGATTGCGCTCTACCTGTTTGCGATTCTGCAGGTGGTACCCACGTTGATGACTGCCACCGGGGCGGTTCCGCTCGGCATCGCTGCGCAAACCTCGACAATGCAGCGCCTGTCGGCGACGACAAATACGGCCGACAACCTTCTTTGCTTTGCGGTGGGTTATGTCCGCTGGCGCGGTGTCTGAACCGCTGTACACCACTGGTGTGGCGTATTGCGTTGGGCATATTCCTGCTCAACACAGGCGTCGCTGCACTAGTGATTGCCGCTCAACCCAACCCCTATCCAGTCTTGACTTGTGGCCTTTCTGTCGCCGGCGCGATATCGATATGGAACGCGCGCGGAGTGATCAGAAGGTATGAAAGTCCGGACCCGATCACCTGACCTTTACAACAGACAACTCCACCCTGATGAATACGCGCTAGCGAAGAAGAATGCGAAGCTCGTTGCCGATAAGCTGGGGATCAGTGTTCAGGAAGCGGAAGGCCGAATCATAGCGGAAATCCTGCGAAATTCCGATAAGCAGACGGCGGAAGCTTCGGGCGGCAAGCACGACTGGGAAATCCGCAGCATCGTGGGTTGCCAGAACTTGAACTGCGATGGCTACAAGAAGGATCCGAACTACGCGAACCACGATTACAACAGTCAGTACATTACGCAGAACCAGGGTGCATTTGACGTTGGGCAAAGTCAGCTTGGAAGTGGTCTAACTGATGCGGAACTCCGGCAGAAGAATTTGGTGTACGAGCGCGCCGGAAAGTTCGCCACCACGGGAGTTGCCTGTCTGGTTGCAGGGCCGGTTGCTTGTAAAGCAGCGGCTTCTGGGTTGGCGACAACGCTTGGGTTGAGCTATTTGTCTGGGAAGCCCTTGACCACGGCCGAAACCATCGGTGGACTCTATGGTGGAGCTCTGGGGGGCATCTACGGTCAAGCCTTGAGCACATGGGCAGGCGGGACCAGTTCGCTAATGCAATCAAGCGTTCTCTTCGTGACGAAAACGGGGACGATTGCTGCCGGAAAGCAAATAGGTGTTCCGCTGGGAAATTCGACCGGGTTGGCTCAACCGGTTGACCCTATGTTTGATCCATTCACCAATCCGTGGTGGGGGATTAGAAACACTTGGGATCAGCTTGGGGAGACGAAAAAATGAACATGGAAATCGGTGCGTTCGTAATTGCTCTTGCGGTTCTGCTGGTTACCTTTCTTCTCTTCGGTAGAAGGCTGGAGGATTCGTTTAGAGCGAAGTTTTCATATTGGCTGAAGTCAACGATGACGATGGCGCCGCTGCTGTTTGCATGGTTTTCCTATAACGAACCGAGTGCCTTTGGCGTGGTTGGTGCGCTAGTGAGCATCGGCTTGGCAGCCGCATTCACTTTTGGGCGTTCATACCTTGTTGCGATGTTGTAGCAGCACAAAACTGCTGATCTGTACAACAGGCAGTTGCACAGTGGCACGAGCATTAACACGGACGAACGTCAGCTTGCGAAGAAACTTGCCGACGGCAGCGACGGGAAATACACGCAGGCGCAGATCGAGGACCAGATGCGCATCATGAGCGTGAGCGTGAACGGGGACTACGCAGACGCGCAGGCCAGGGCGACGGGTGACCCCGCATGGGCCGAAGGCGGCAATAAGCGTGCGGAGATGCAGGCGGCGGGCGCTGCGGTCGTATCGGGCCTGGGCGGCGGCGTGGGCAGTGCTGTCGAGGGTGCAGCAGGCGCGGGTATTGGCTCGAAGATTGGGGGCGAGTTGAACAAGCTCAGTGATTCGATTGCGGCGTCGAACCTGACCGGCGATGCGAACATGAACGCCGCGCTTGGCAACATCGTGGCGAACGTGGTCGCGACGGGCGCGGGTGCGGCAGTAGGTGGCGCGGGCGCGTTTGGCAGTTCGACCGTGGACCTGTACAACAGGCAATTGCATCCAGACGAGCGGCAATGGGCGAAGGACAATGCAGGCAAGTTCGCGCAGTTTTACGAAGGCCAGACTGGACAGACAATCACGACCGATCAGGCGCAGCAGATGTTGCTGGCGAACGGCTATCGGCTCGTCGATGACATGGCAAGCAAGGGCCCGGGCGGCGATCCTCTAGCTGTACAGTTTATCAGCCAAAACGCCAGTGGCTTGTTCAATGCTACTCCCGCTGAACGGGCGAACCCCGGGCGGCTGGGTGGACCGTTGACGCCTGAGCAAACTGCATTGCCCGGTTACGAGGCGCATCCGCAGGTTGGTATGGCGGTCGGCGCTGCGGTTGGTATAACAACCCTTGGAGCCGTTGCTCCCATCGCAGCTACAGCGTGGGGACTAGGTGCGTTGTACGACTATTCGGGCGACGCACTTAGTCGCGCCCTTGGCCTTTCGAATGATGATCCTAACGTCGGCAAGTCACTTATGGTTGGAGGAATTACTGCTGCCATTTCGGCGTTGTCTCTTCCGCTCGGAGCGCTAGGCAAAGAGGCGGGGATCGCGGGTAAGGTTGTCGTAGGCGGTTATAACGCGGCTGTAGCGGGGGTCGGTAGTTTCGGCGCAACCGCAGTCGCAGACTCTGGAAGCCCTGATCTCGCTGCCGGCGTGGGAATCGGGTCGAACGCACTTGGTGCATTGATGACGGGCATGATGCCTGGACCACTCGGTAACTTTTTGAGCCAGATAAATCAGGTTCTGGCGGGTCCGGCGCAAAGTGCAATCTCAAATGCATCGAAATCAGAGGGGAAGAATTGATCGCGAAAAGCAAGCGGAAAATCGTCTGGCGAAAGGCGCTTACTGCCTATGTTGCCGCTTGTGCGCTACCAATGTTCATTTTGGCAGTCTCCTTGGTGAAAGGTGCGGGTTGGCGTCCTGTACTGGTCGGATTGCCCGCTTATCTAACGTTCTTTGCGGCGATCACATATCAATTGGTCAAGGAACTTCGTGCGTTGGAGCGCGACGTCGAATCCAACTCATGAATCGATTGATCGCGTACCCATTCGATCTATTAACGCAAGGCGGAGCAGCGTCCATCATGGGATTGTCGCTTTTCCGGTGTCAACGTGTTTAGTGGTACGGCGGCGTTCGTCGCAACGGGCGACGGTACACCCGGCAGCGGCAACGTCACGATTGCCGGATCGAACGTGAGCGCGAACGATGTGCTGCTGGCCGCGAAGAACCAGGTGAACGTGGTCAACACCACGAACACCGATTCGACGCGCAGCTCGAATAGCTCCAGTAGCGCGAGCATTGGCGTGCAGTACACGCTGGCCGGCGGCTTTGGTGTGTCGGCTGCGATGGCAAATGCGCACGGAGACGCGAACAGCGACGCGGCGATCCAGAATGCTTCGCACGTGAACGGCACGAACAGCGTGACGGTGATCTCGGGCAGCGACACGAATGTCACCGGCTCTCAGGTCAACGGTGGCAAGGTGATCGCGGACGTGGGCGGCAATCTGAACATCGCGAGCGTTCAGGACGTGACGAACAGCGCTGCACCGTGGAACGATTGGTTATATATTTGGTGCACATGATGCAAAGTCGACCAGCGACTTCTTGACTGGCGATGCAAATCAGGCATTTATTTCTGTGCCTACACCGTTTGGCCGCAACGTTGTTGCTGCAATAACGCATTCGTATGGCGGCGCAACGCCTATTGAAGTAGGCATTGGTCAGTTCGGTCCTGTTACGTTTGGCGTGGTGCCGTGGGGACACACCACGCAGATTACCGGGCAACCGAAGTAAGGAGACTTGTATGGCTGTGGGTGGAGGTCCGACTCCCGAACAATGGGAGAAAATGACGCGTGAGCAGAAAATTAGATACTGGATTTGGGTCGCTCTTGCATGCGCGTTTATTGGTGGTTTGCTGATCAAGAAGGTCTTCTTTAGCTGAAACAACAACCCCGGTGCTGGCCGGGGTTGTTGTTTGCAGTGCTGCTTACTCGTGCATGATGACGAGCCTGCCGTGGTGCACTTCAATCCTCACTTGCTGCCCGGCCTCGAAGCCCGCAAGCTCAAGTCATCGCCCCGATAACGTGCGCCACGGATAAAGCGGCGACTCGGTGCGCGTTCGCGCGCCGGTATCGCCACCACTGCTAGATAGTGACGCGCCGCCCGGGGATGAGCGGCGCATACATTAAGACTGCCATTAGCCATGATCAACTCCTGTGTTGAGTTGGTGGTGGTTGGCGGATTGTATGAGCTGCCACCCACGCGGCCCGCGCTTCGATTATTCGCCTACAACGGAGCTGCCACTGCGCTAGGCGTCGGCGCTGGGTCGATACTCGGCGAAACCGTCAATATTGGAACCGTCAGCGGGGATATTCCGTTGACCACAGACAAAGCCGGATGAAATGGTGACGTGATGCCTGCTTCCCGTTCTCGTATCCTAATCGATCGCGTCGCATTCGAATTGCGTGCCTGATCGTCTTTACAACGATGATGGGGTTCATCTATTACGTGGTGCTGAAAAGCATGCTCTTCGGTTGAAACACCACCCCAGACCGCGGCCGAGGTGTTGCCTGTAGTCACCAGAGACTAATGAATTTCCATAAATCGTAGTAACCGGCCACCACACTCCAGTCGCTATCTCAATAATTCAGGAATCCAAAAATAACAACGTATGATTTTCCACACCCCGTCATCACCATGAAAATCCGAAAGAGGTTATCAGCGCTGCCGCTCACAGCCCTAGCCACGCTCGCGCCCAACGTGCCGGCACAAAACCTGGGCGGAATGGAAACTGAGCAAATTCAGCAACAGCGCCTCGACACGCAGCAGCGTGAGGCCACCGTACAGGCACCCGCCGTGCGCTCGACCGTGCCGCAGGCGCAGGCGTACCCCGACCTGCCGCAGGAGACACCTTGTTTCCGTATCGAGACGTTCACGCTCGACGTGCCGCCCGCGCTGTCCGACGCGGTACGAAAGCAGGGCGCGTTCGCGCTGCCGCAGGACCCGTTCGCCTTCGCGCTCGAATGGCTCGGCCACTACCAGGGGCAATGCGTCGGCAAGGCCGGCATGGAGGTGCTCGTGAAGGGCCTGCAACAGGCGATCCTCTCGCGCGGCTACATCACCACGCGTGCGCTGATACCCGAGCAGGACCTGTCCTCGGGCGTCATGCGGTTTGCGCTCGTGCCGGGTGTCGTGCGCCAGGTGCGGCTTGCCGAGCCGTCGATGTGGGGCACATGGAGAACGGCATTCCCCACCGGTAGCGGCGAGCTGCTGAACCTGCGCGACCTCGAGCAGGGCCTCGAGCAGATGAAGCGCGTGGCGAGCCAGGACGCCGACATGCAGATCGAGCCAACCGGCACACCCGGCGAAAGCGATGTGATCGTGACGCTCAAGCGCAGCAAGCCGTGGACGTTCGTCGCCTCGGTGGACAACTCGGGCACCGACGCCACGGGCAAGTGGCAGGGCAACGTGAGTCTTGGCATCGACAACCCGCTCGGCCTGAACGACATCTTTACACTAGGCGCGAACCAGGACCTCTCGTTCGGCAACAAGTCACTGGGCTCGCACGGCTTCAATGGCTCGTATTCGGTGCCGTGGGGCTACTGGACGGCCACGCTCTCGGGCAATACGAACACCTACTACCAGAACATCGCGGGCGTGAACCAGACGTTCGTATCGAGCGGCAATTCGCAGATTGCCGCGCTGCGTCTCGCGCGTGTCATCGCGCGCGGCCAGAACGATGTCCTCGGTGGCTATATGCAGCTCTCGAAGCGGTTTGGCGACAGCTTTATCGATGACACGACCCATCCCCACGCAGGCGCGCAACAACACGTTCCTCGAACTCGGGGTGACCGATCGTCATTACTTCGGCGCGGCACAGTTCGACGGCACGCTGGCGTATCGCCAGGGCATCGGGGGATTTGGCGCGACACCGGATCCGTACACGAACGGTCACACCTATCGTTTCCACATGGCGGTGCTCGACGCCAACCTCTCGGTGCCGTTCGCCATCGCCTCGCAGCGCTTCGCTTATACGGGAACCGTGCATGGCCAGTTCACCAACGACACGCTGTTCTATATCGACGACCTGACCATCGGCAGCCGTTACACCGTGCGCGGCTTCGATGGCAACACGATGCTGGCCGCCGAGCGCGGCTTCTACTGGCGCAACGAGCTGCAATGGTCTGTGTTCCAGACGGGGCAGACGCTCTACGCAGGCATCGACTACGGCCACGTGTTCGGGCCGGGTACGGCGTTCCTCGCGGGTACGCAACTCGCGGGCGCGGTGATCGGCGTTCGCGGCGGGATCCCGATGAAATACGCAGGCTTGAGCTATGACCTTTTCATGGGTACGCCAATTTACAAGCCTCGTGGTTTCCCAACTTCACGCCTGACGGTCGGCGTGCAGGCCACCGCACAGTTCTGACAAATCGCCCCGTCGTCGTGCGTGAGTGGGCCGCGTTGCCCGGTGTTAAGCTACGCCAACACCATCCCCCTCACGACCATGGACTACATCGACAGCCTGCGGATCTTCCGCTCCGTCGTCGAGGCGCGCAGCTTCACGCGTGCCGCGGACATGCACAGCCTTACCACGCCCGTCGTCTCGCGCGCCATCGCGCGCCTCGAAAAGCGCCTCGGCAGCCGGCTCTTTCATCGCAGCACGCGCGCGGTGTCGCTCACCGAGGCGGCTGAGCGCTTCTACGAAGGTTGCTGCCGCGTGCTCGACGACCTCGACGCGCTGGAGGCCGACGCCACCGTGCAAACGCGTGAAGCGAGCGGCGTGCTGCGCCTGGTCGCACACACCACGGCCACGGTCAATCGCCTGGTGCCGCTCATCGCCAGCTTCAAACGCGCGCATCCCAAGGTGACGCTCGACGTGATCCTCACCGAGCGCCCCGTCGATCTCATCGCGGACGGCTACGATCTCGGCCTCGTGCTGCCGTTCATGCTCAACAACGATTCGACCGTCACGCGCCTGCTCGAGCGCATTCCGCTCGCGCTCGTCACGACGCCCGCATATCTCGAAGCGCATGGCACGCCAAAGCATCCTGCCGACCTTGCCAACCACGTGTTCGTGCCGATGCCGCCTTCCATGCGCAAGCCCGTGATCGCGTTCCGCGTGGGCGAGGAGGAAGTCGTAGTGCCGTTGCATCACGAAATCGCCTCGAACAACCCCGAGTTCAACCGCGCGATGGTGCTGCAAGGCTTCGGCATCGGCATTCTCCCCACCGCGCTCGTCGGGGAGGAACTCGAGGCGGGCAAGCTCGTGACGGTGCTCGACGACTTCCCGCTCATCGACATGCAGATCGAGATTCGCCTTGCCTACACCACGCGCACGCTGCTGCCGGCGAAGGTACGCGCGTTCATCGACCACGCCACGGCGTTTTTCGACGACGTGACGCACGAGACCCCCTCCGAAGTGAAGGCAAATTGAAAGCTTGGCCGCGATTATTGTCGCCGCGTCCATAATGTGATGCGGCGCATAAGCCTTGTTCGCGGCCTGACTGCCGACTAATCTGTGCATATGCACATCTACCAGTCACCCGAGCACGACGATTGCTTCGCCGTACGCCAGGCCGCGCGGCATCTGTCGCAGCTTTACGAGCGGCATCTGAGCGCGGCGGGGCTCACGCCCACGCAGTTCAGCATTCTCGGCGCGCTGGGTCGCGCGTCGAGCCTCACGATGGCGGAACTCGGACGCTCGATGGTGATGGAGCGTACCACGCTCGTGCGGGCCTTGCGGCCGCTGTTGCGCGGTGCGCTCGTGGCCGATGCGCCGGACCGCGGCGGACGCCGCCGCCGCCTCGCGCTCACGCAAGTGGGCCGTACGCGGCTCGACGCGGCGCACGAACACTGGCGCGCGGCGCAGGACGAATTTGAGCGCCGCTTTGGCGCACGACGCGCCGCGTGGCTGCGGCGCGAGTTGTTTCGCATCACCCGGGCGGTTTAGTGTTTTCGGTCGGGTTTGTGGGTTGCGTCGCGCTTCTTCCCATCGCGGCGTTTTTTTCATCTTTAGCAGTGTATATGCACAGGTAAACGTCATGTCGAGTCCTTCCACTTCCGTCGTGGTCGAGCCGACGCAAGCGAGAGAGCGTACGCGCATCTCGCGCATGCGTCTCGCGCTCGGCGCGGTCGCTCTCGTGCTGGCCGCCGCCGCCGGCTACTGGTTTTTCGTGCTGCGCTTCGTCGAGACGACCGACGACGCCTACGTCGGCGGTAATGTCACCGTGATGGCGCCGCGCGTGAGCGGCTTCGTCGCCGAGATTCCCGTGCAGGACAACCAGCGCGTGCACGCGGGCCAGGTGCTGCTGCGTCTGGACTCGCGCGACTACGACGCGAAGCTCGCCCAGGCCAACGCGGAGCTGGCGAGCGCGCGCGCCGCGGTTGACGAATTGCAGGCGCGGCGCACGCTGCAGGAAGCGGTGATCAACCAGCACCAGGCCGAAGTGCGCGCCTCGAATGCGGAACTCACGCGCAGCGGTCAGGACCAGACGCGCTACCGCGAGCTGGTGAAGGACGACGCGGTCTCGAACCAGCTGGTCGAGCGTGCGGATTCCGACTACGCGAAGGCCCAGGCGTCGGTCGCGCAAAGCGGCGCGGCGGTGCTGGCGGCCCAACGCCAGCTCGACGTGCTGGCCGCGCAGATCAACGACGCCCAGGCGCGTGTCGCAACGGCCGAGGCCAACCAGCGCCTCGCGCAACTGAACGTCGAGTACACGACCTTGACCGCGCCCGTGGATGGCTACATCGGCAATCGCACGGCGCGGGTGGGCACGCTTGCCAACGTGGGCGCGCCGCTGCTGACCGTGGTGCCCGCCACGGGCCTGTGGGTGGACGCGAACTTCAAGGAAGACCAGTTGAAGAAGATGCACGCGGGCGACCGCGCCGACGTGACACTCGACGCGGCCAGCGGCACGCTGCACGGCACCGTGGAGAGCCTCGCGCCCGCCACCGGTGCGACCTTCAGCGTGCTGCCGCCCGAGAACGCCACGGGCAACTTCACGAAGATCGTGCAGCGCGTGCCGGTGCGCATCCGCGTCGACGCGAATGCGCCGGCGGACCTGCAAGCCGCGCTGCGGCCCGGTCTTTCGGCGACCGTGAAAGTGCATCTCACGCAAGCGCATTGAAGAGGCGACGACGATGAACGCCACGACCAGCGTCGACCCGACACTCGCTCCCCATCTTCAACCGATGGCGCAACGCGCCTTCGCGTTCGCGCTGATGTGCATCGGCTTCTTCATGGCCACGCTCGACATCCAGATCGTCGCTTCGTCGCTGCGCGACATCGGCGGCGGTCTTTCCGCGAGCCAGGACGAGCTGTCATGGGTGCAAACGGCTTATCTGATTGCCGAGATCATGGTGATTCCCATGTCGGGCTGGCTCTCGAAGGTGTTCTCCACGCGCTGGCTCTTCGTGGCCTCCGCGGTGGGCTTCACCATTACGAGCATGTTGTGCGGCCTCGCCTGGGACATCAACTCGATGATCGTGTTTCGCGGCCTGCAAGGCGCGCTCGGCGCGGCGATGATTCCCACCGTGTTCACCACGGCCTTCGTGCTCTTTCCCGGCAAGCAGCGCCTCGTCGCCTCCACGACCATTGGCGCGCTCGCCTCGCTCGCGCCCACGCTCGGGCCCGTGATCGGCGGCTGGATCACCGATCAATGGTCGTGGCATTGGCTGTTCTATCTGAACCTCGTGCCCGGTATTGCGGTGGCCGCGCTGGTGCCGAAGTACGTGAACATCGACAAGCCCGATCTTTCACTGCTCAAACGGGGCGACTACGTCGGCATCGTGCTCATGTGCGGTTTTCTCGGCTGCCTCGAATACGTGCTCGAAGAAGGCCCGCGCAAGAACTGGTTCGGCGACGACGTGATCGTTGCCTGTACGTGGATCTCGGCGATCTGCGGCTTTCTCTTCATCGTTCACGCGCTCACGGCGAAGGACCCCATCGTCGATCTGCGCGCGCTGCTCGTCCGCAACTTCGGCATTGGCAGTCTGCTTTCGTTTGTCACGGGCATCGGCATTTTCGTGGCCGTTTATCTCACGCCGCTCTTTCTCGCGGAAGTGCGCGGCTACAGTTCGCTGCAGATCGGCTTGTCGCTGCTTTCGGTGGGTGTGTTCCAGTTGCTCGCGCTTGGCGTCTACGCCTTTGCCACACGCTATTTCAGCATGCGTGCGCTGATGCTGTTCGGGCTGATCTGCTTCGGGGTTGGCTGCTATCTGTATGTGCCGCTCACGCACGACTGGGGCTGGCAGCAGTTCCTCGTGCCGCAGGCGCTGCGCGGCATCGGCCAGCAGTTCGCCATTCCGCCCATCGTCACGATGTCGCTCGGCTCGCTGCCGCCTTCGCGGCTCAAGTCGGCAAGCGGGCTCTTCAACCTCATGCGCAATCTGGGCGGCGCGATCGGCATTGCCGTGAGCGCGACGATGCTCAACGACCGGCTCAACTTCCACTATCTGCGCCTGAACGAGAGCGTGACCAGCGGCGCACCGCAGGTGCAGTTGCTGCTGGCGGGGCGCACCGCGTATTGGTCGTCCGTGGCGGGCAATGCACTCGACGCAGCCGAAGCGGGGCTCGCGCAACTGCATGCACTGGTTCTGCGCGAAGCGCTCGTGATGACGTTCTCCGATACGTTCTTCGTGCTTTCGCTTTGCTTCCTGGTCGCCATTGCGAGCGTGGCGTTCTCCAAGCCCATTTCGCTGGGTGGCCCGCCGCCCGACGCCCATTGAGGTGCCCCATGAAAACCCCTGAACGCTCATCGACTCCCATGCGTCTCGTACTCTCGCTGCTTTCCGCCGCCGTGCTCGCCGCGTGCGCGGTGCAGCCCGCGCAGCATCCCGACCTGCCTGCCACGGTGCACGAAACGGCGCCGGCGGCATGGCGGATCGACGCGCCGCAGGACGCCATCGAAGCGCGCGCCTGGTGGGCGCAGTTCGGCGATCCGACGCTCGATACGCTGCTCGCGACGGTGCTCGAAGGCAACCTCGACTTGCAGGCCGCCGCCGAACGCGTGAAGCAGGCGCAATCGATCACGACGCAAAAGCACGCGGCGCTGCTGCCGCAACTCGACTTCACCGCGCATGGCGCCTATACGCGGCAGAACACGCCGCCGCCGCTCGGCTATGTGAAGCAGGCAGGCGCGGGCCTCGCGCTGAGCTGGTCGCCCGACGTGTTCGGCGGCGAGCGGCTCGACCTGCTCGCGGCGCAAGCGAACCTCGTGGGCCAGAAGCATGCGCTCGATGCCGTGCGTCTCGCGCTGGCGGCGAACACGGCCTCGGCGTATGTCGATCTGCGCTATGCCCAGGCAGAGTTGAAGATCCTTCAGGACAACCTGGAGATTCGCAAGCGTACCTTGCTGCTCACGCAGGACCGCCTGAAATACGGCCTCTCCACGCAACTGGACGTGGCGCGCGCGCAAACGCAGCTGAGCGAGCTGCAAGCGCGCATTCCGCGTGCACAGGCGAGCATCGATCATCAGTTGAACCTGATCGCCGTGTACACGGGGCGCACGCCGGAGTCCGTGGCGCAGCTCGCGCTCGCGCAAGCGGCGCCGATTCCCGGCGTGCCCGCGAGCGTGCCGCAGATGCTGCCTTCCGAAGCGCTGCTGCGCCGCCCCGACGTGCAGGCCGCGTACGCGACCGTGCAGCAGCGCGCGGCGGAAGTGGGCGTGGCGCGCGCCGAGCGTTATCCGAAGTTCACGCTCAATCTCACGGATGGCATTCTCGCCGCGTCCTATCTCGGCATGCCCACGCTCACGGATAACCTCTTCAGCGCGGCGATCGGCGCGACGAGCCCGATCTTCAACGCGGGGCGCATCACGGCCGACATCGACCAGAGCGAGAGCCGCATGCGTGAATCGCAATTGAATTTGCAGGAGACCATGCTGCAGGCTCTGCGCGAAGTGGAAGACAGCCGCAGCGATCTCGTGAGCACGGCAAGCCAGACCCAGCAGTTGAACGACGCGCTGGGTTCGTCGGCGCAATCGCTCAAGCTGGCCAACCAGCTCTACAAGGGCGGTGCCGCGGACTTTCTCGATGTGCTGAGCGCGCAGCAAACCCTGCTCGCCGATCAGGACCTGCTCAACGACGCGCAGCGCGAGCGCGCGCAGGCCGCGGTGGCGCTCTACCGGTCGCTGGGCGGCGGATGGAGCCAGAGCGGCGACGTGGTGCTTGCGCAGGAAACGCCCGCGCACGGCGGCTAAAAAGCACGGACGGAGCCATGACCTCGAAATCAAGCGCCGGATGCTGCCTCGCGAGCCAGCGAGCGCCACTGTGCGGGCGTCATGCCCACGTGGCGCTTGAAGCCGCGCTGGAACGCGGCGTCCGACTGGTAGCCCACGAATTCGCCGATTTCAGCCACGCTGTCGTTGCTCTGCGCGAGCATGCGGCCCGCGAGGGTCATGCGGATATCGGTGAGCACGTCGGCGGCCGAGCGGCCGATGGCCTCGTCGAAGTGCCGCGCGAACGTCGCGCGCGACATGTGGCAAAGCTCGGCAAGCTCGGGCAGCGTCCAGGACTTACCGGGCGCTTCGAACATGGCGTCGATGGCGGGTTGCAGGCGCGGCCGTTGCGCGAGCGCGAGCAGGCCGCGCGGCGGGGCGTCGCCGGCGCTCGCGTAGCGCAGTGTGAGCCCGAACAGCGCGCCCGACAGATGGTTCACAAGCGACTCGCTGCCCGGCGCCGCCTCATACGCTTCGTCCCGCAACAGCGCGATCAGGCGCACGAGACGTTCGGGCGCCTGCGTGCCGGCGCGCGCGCTATGCACGACGAGGCGCGCCGGCAGATTCTCGCGCAGCAGGCGCTGCGGCACGGCAGGCAGCAGGAAGCGGCCGCACAGGACGTCGGCGATGGCGCCATCGCCCACATTCGTTTCGATGCTTACGCCGTTTTCCATCCGCCTGGCAACCGCGGCGGGCGCCGTGCCGCTGCCGTCGTGCAGCACGTGCGCGCTGCCCGAGGGAAACAGCACGATGTCGCCTGCATGGAGCGCGACGGGCGCGCCGTGCGCGTCCTCGACGATGGCGCGCCCCGCAAGCAGCACGTGATAGCGGATCTCGCGCTCCTTCGCAGCGGGATCGTCGATGCGCCAGGGCGCGCCGAAATGGCAGCGCACGTCGAGGCGGCCGGCAACGGGCATCAGCGCGAGAAGGCGGCTCAGCAGATCCATGGTGGGCGAGTGAGACGATTGAGCATGAAGTCGCGCCATTCTGGCATTAAAAGCGCGACGGTGCGCGACTAGACTGCATCCATGCCATCGACGATGGCAGCGCGACACAGACACCCGCTCGCGACCACGCAACGTTAAAGGAGCAAAACATGTCCCGTCTTTCCGCCATCAAGCCTGAAGCCGCCACCGGCGCCGCCGCTGAAATCTTTGCAAAGATCCGCAAGGCCGTGGGCAAGGTGCCCAACGCCTACGCCACCATCGGCACGCATAGCCCCGAAGCGCTGGGCGCGCTGCTCAACATGGAGGCCGTGATTTCCGCCGGCACGCTGTCGAAGCCCGACATCGAAGCGATCAAGCTCGCGGTGAGCGAAGTGGCGGGTTGTGACTACTGTCTCGCGGCGCACACGCTGGCGGGCAAGTTCGCCGGGCTCGCGCCGGAAACGATGAAGGCGGTCCGCGCCGGCGAAGCGAGCGGCGACGCGCAGCGCGACGCACTGGTGCACTTCGTCCGCCTGCTGGTGACGACGCACGGTACGGTGCCCGAAGCGGACGTGAGCGCGATTCGCGAAGCCGGTTATACCGAGCGCCAGATCGTGGAAATCGCGCTTGCCGTGACGTCGATTACGTTCACGAACCTCGTGAACCGCGTCAACGATACGACACTGGATTTCCCGGCCGCACCGTAACGTAGCGGCAACGGTTTTACCACCCCGCGTGCGCTGGACACGACATCAATCGTGCCAGCGCACGCGAGCGCTTGTTCCACAAAAACGTTTGAAAGTGTGCATATGCATACATAGAATGTAAGTGGAACAGTGCACATGAAAGGAGAGTCGACCATGAGTACACGCGAGATCGTTTTGTGCCAGCCGGTGCGTACGGCAATTGGCGGATTCAACGGTGCGTTCAAGGGCGTGCCGGCCACGGAGCTAGGCGCGGCGGCGGTGCGCGAAACGCTCGCGCGCGCGAAGCTCGACCCGGCGCGGCTCGGCTCCGTGGTGCTCGGCAACGTGATCCAGGCGGGCAACAAGATGAATCCCGCGCGGCAGGCCGAGCTTGGCGGCGGCGTGCCGGTTCAGGTGCCCGCGCTCACCGTGAATCGCGTGTGCGGCTCCGGTGCGCAAGCGGTTGCGAGCGCCGCGCAAGAGGTGATGCTGGGTCTTGCCGACGTCGCGCTGGCGGGCGGCATGGAGAACATGGACCGCGCGCCGTATTTGCTGGACGGCGGCCGCTGGGGCTATCGCATGGGCAACGCCGGGATTCACGACAGCATGCTGCGCGACGGCCTCGTCGATGCGTTTTCGGGCCAGCATTCGGGCTGGCATACTGAGGACCTCGTGACGCGGGCCGCGCTCACGCGCGCGGAGCAGGACAACTGGGCCGCGCGTTCGCAGCAGCGCTTTGCAGCCGCACAAGCGGCGGGGCGCTTCAAGGAAGAAATCGTCGCGGTGGAAGTGAAGGGCAAGAAGGGCATGGAGCGCATCGATACCGACGAAGCGCCGCGCCCCGACACGACGCTCGAAGGGCTCGCGAAACTGCGTCCCGCGTTTCGCCCGGACGGCACGATCACGGCGGGCAATGCGCCTGGCCTGAACAGCGCGGCGAGCGCCATGCTCGTGGCGGAGCGCGGCTTCGCCGAAGCCGAGGGGCTCTCGCCGATGGTCAGGCTCGTGGCGTGGGGCGTCGCGGCGGTGGAGCCGGGCCTGTTCGGCCTCGGTCCCGTGCCCGCCGTGCAACTCGCCTTGGGGCGCGCCGGCTGGTCGCTGGCCGACGTCGAGCGCTTCGAGATCAACGAGGCATTCGCGGCGGTGCCGCTCGCGGTCATGAAGCAGCTGGGCATTCCCGAGGACATCGTGAACGTCGAAGGCGGCGCGATCGCCCATGGCCACCCCATCGGCGCGACGGGCGCGATTCTCACCACGCGCCTCGCATGGTCGATGCAGCGCGACGGGCTGCGCCGCGGCGTCGTGACGCTTTGCATCGGCGGCGGCCAGGGTATCGCGCTCGCGCTCGAGAAAGTATGATGGCCGGGCCACGTGAGACGCGTGGGGCTGAGATACGGACTGGGATACAGGCGGGGAACACGATGACGAAGCGGATCACACGCGAGGAATGCAACTGTTTTGCACTGCGGCAGGCGGCGCGCTTCGTCACGCAGCTTTACGAGCGGCACCTCTCGCAGGCCGACCTGACCGCCGCGCAGTTCACCATCCTCTCTCGCCTCGCGGGTCGGCCCGACGCCACGGCCGCCGAACTCTCCGACGACCTCGTGATGGACCGCACGACGCTCGTGCGGGCGCTCAAGCCGTTGCAGCGCGACGGCCTCGTGCTCACGGCGGCGGCCGAACACGACACGCGCACGCTGGTCTACCGGCTCTCGGCCGCGGGCTTGCGCCGCTATGACAAGGCGCATGCGTTATGGCTCGACGCGCAGGCCGAGTTCGAGCAGCACATGAAGCGCGACCGCGCGAAGGCGCTGCGTACCGAGCTGTTCGCCTTGACGAAGGCTGCAGCGGGCTGACACGACACTTACGCAAACTCGCGTTTCGTAAGCTCTCCGGGGCAGGCGGCCACGCCGGCGATCAGATCTGGCGCGAAAATGGCATCATGAGAATTCCAGGAGTCTGACGCTTTGCCGCCGGGTTCTCATGAGACGATATCGACCGCCGCCACCCAATTTCCTGCGTGACCACGCGCATCCAGCCTGGCGCGATATCGCGTTGACCACGCTGCCCGTGGCCCTGTTCTGCGCGGTGGTCGTCGGTCTCGTCTTCTGGCTCGTCGACCCGGCGCCGCCGCGTACGATCACGATCAGCGCGGGCCCCGCCGACAGCTCCTTCATGCAGATGGCGCAAGCCTACCGCGCGATCCTCGCGCGCAACGGCGTGACGCTCAAGATCCTCGAATCGGACGGCTCGGTGCAGAACCTGCAGCGCCTGCTCGATCCGAAGCAGCACGTGGACCTCGCGTTCGTGCAGGGCGGCGTCGCCGACGGCGTGGACACGCGCTCGCTGATGTCGCTCGGCAGCGTGGCCTATTTGCCGATCGTCGTTTTCTACTACGGCTCGGGCCTCACGCGGCTCTCCGAACTCGACGGCAAGCGCATCGCCATTGGCCGCGTGGGCAGCGGCACGCGCGAGCTGGCGCTCAAGCTGCTCTCCGCGAACGGCATCGACCCCGGCGGCGACTCCACGCTCCTGCCGCTCGACGGCATGGACGCGGCCACGGCGCTCGTCTCCGGCCGCGTCGAGGCCGCGATGCTGAGCGGCGACTCGACCACGCGCGCCCTGATGCTGCGTTTGCTCGACATCCCCGGCATCTCGGTCATGAGCTTCGGCGAAGCGGCCGCCTATACGCGGCTCTTTCCGTATCTGGAGAACGTCGACCTGCCGCCCGGCGTGCTCGATCTGCGCCGGCGCCAGCCGCGCGAAACGGTGCATCTGATCGGCCCGACCGTCGAACTCGTCGCGCGCGATACGCTGCATCCCGCGCTCTCCGATCTGCTCATCGAAGCGGCGGGCGAGGTGAACGGCGCGCCCGGGCTTCTGCAGCGCGAGGGCCAGTTTCCGAGCCCGGCGGTGCACGACTTTCGCATAAGCGAGGACGCCACGCGCTACTACAAGTCGGGCAAGAGCTTCCTCTATCGTGCGCTGCCGTTCTGGCTCGCGAGCGTGACGGACCGTCTGCTCGTGCTGCTGCTGCCTCTGGCCGTGCTCGTGATTCCCGCGTTGCGCACGATACCGGCGCTGTATCGCTGGCGCGTGCGTTCGCGCATTTATCGCTATTACGGCGCGCTCATCGCCATCGAGCGCGACGCACGCATGCATACGAACGAAGAACAGCGGCGCGCGCTGATCGAAGAACTCGACGAGATCGAGCGCTCGCTCAATACGCTGCGTATGCCGCTCGCGTTCGCCGATGCGTTTTACGTGTTGCGCGAACACGTGGGTTTCGTGCGTATGCACTTGAATGCCGGCGAGTCGCAATCGCACTCCAGCGCGGTCTAATTCGTATTCACGATATTGTTACGCTCAACGTAGTTTTTCGACTCGTTGATGCACATCGCTTAATCGCAGTGTTGCAACACTTCTTCGGTTGACACTGCGAGTCTCGTCCCTTTATTTTTTGTAGCCACGCCGTCGCGGCTTCGAGACAGTGAGGCTCGCTCGAGGTTTGCGAATGTTCGATCCCTGCGCGTATTAGAACCATTGTTCGTAACCGGGAGGACCATAACGTGAAAAAATCCGGTGCAAGCCAGCGTCTCGCCTGGCTCGTGTGTGCCACACTCGCGGGCGCGCCGCTCTTCGTGGGGCCGCTTGGGCCCACTGCCGCGCTTGCGCAGAACGCGGCGCATCTCTCGAACCAGCAGCTCGATTCGCTCACCGCGCCGATCGCGCTCTATCCCGACGCATTGCTCGCGCAGGTGCTCATGGCCGCCACGTTCCCGCAAGACGTGTCCGCCGCCGCCGCGTGGGCCAAGTCCAATCCGAACCTCAAGGGCGACGACGCTGTGAAGGCCGTCGCTTCCCAGCCGTGGGACCCGAGCGTGCAGTCGCTCGTGGCGTTCCCGCAGGTGCTCGAAACCATGGCTTCGAAGCCCGACTGGGTCCAGCAGATCGGCAACGCGTTTCTCGCGCAGCCCAACGACGTGATGGACTCGGTGCAGCGCCTGCGCGTGCAGGCGCAGAAGGCGGGCAACCTCAAGTCCAACGAGCAGCAGAAGGTCGTGGTCCAGCCAGCCTCGAGCACCTCGACCACGCAGACCATCGTGATCGAGCCGGCGAATCCGCAGGTGGTGTACGTGCCGACCTATAACCCCACGGTGGTGTATGGCGCGTGGCCGTATCCGGCCTATCCGCCCGTGTATATGCCGCCGCCTCCGGGTTACGCGATTGCGTCGGGTTTTGTCGGCGGGCTCGCGTTCGGCGCGGGCATCGCGGTCGCTAACTCGCTGTGGGGCGGCTTCAACTGGAACAACCATGACGTGAACATCAACGTCAATCGCTACAACAACGTCAACGTCAACAACCGCATCAATTCGGCCAACGGCACGGCGAACTGGAATCGCAACGCCAACGTCGAGCGCCGCCAGAACTACAACAACGCGAACCTGAACGGCCAGCGCAACCAGTACCGAGGCTACGACCAGTCGCGCACCCAGGCCATGGAGACCTTGCAGAACCGCACTGGCCAGAACATGAGCGGCAATGCGCAGCAAAGACTCCAGGGCATCCAGGAGGGCGGCCGGCCGAATGCCAACGGCGGCAATGCGCTCAACAACCGCGCGCAGAACGGCGCGCAAAACGCAAACCGTGGCAACGAGTTGAACAACCGCGCGCAATACGCGAACCGCACGAACGATCTCAACAACCGGGCGCAGAGCATGAATCGCGACAACGCGTTACGCGGCGCGGGCGACGGCGCCAATGCGCGCCTCGAACAACAACGCGGCCAGCAAAGCCGCGCAGCGTTCCAGAGCCATGGCGGCGGCGGCTTCAACGGCGGCGGTGGCGCAGGCGGAGGCGGCTTCCATGGCGGTGGTGGTGGCGGGTTCGGCGGTGGCGGACGTCACATCGGCCGTCGATAACGTTGAATCTCATGAGGAGTCGAAAAATGATCCGCACTTCCGCACGCCGCCTGCCGCACGACTACGCGCTCGCGCTCGGGACGGCACTCGCGCTCTTCGGCGCCCCCGCGCTGCTGCCGGCCCAGTTCGGCGGCGCCGCCGTCTACGCGCAAGCCGTATTCGACACGCCCGAAGCCGCCGCGAACGCATTCACCGACGCACTCGCGACCAACGACCAGGGCGCCATGAAGCACGTGCTCGGCAACGATTTCACCGCGTTCATCCCCACGCAAAACATCGGTCAGGACGATATCGACGACTACCTTGGCGCCTGGGCGAAGGGCCATCGCGTCGTCCCCGACGCCACGCCGGTCGCCGGCAAGGCGAGCGCTCACGTCGAGGTGGGCGACAGCGGCTGGACGCTGCCCATCCCCATCGTGCAGTCGGGCAAGGGCTGGCATTTCGACCCGCGCGAAGGCTCGAGCGAAATTCTCACGCGCCGCCTCGGCCGCAACGAGCGTGCTGCCATGCTCACCTCGCTCGCCTACGTCGACGCGCAGAACGACTATCGCAAGCTCACGCAGCACTATGCGCAGCGCCTCGTGAGCACGCCGGGCACGCACGACGGTTTGTACTGGCCGGTCGAGCCGGGCGAGACCGAAAGTCCGCTCGGACCGCTCGCGGCAGCCATGCCGGGCAACGCGAAGATCACGCCGGGGGAGGGGTATCACGGCTATCACTTCCGCATTCTCACGGCGCAGGGGCCACACGCCAGCGGCGGTGCGCGCAGCTATCTCGAGAACGGGTATCTGAGCGGCGGCTTTGCGCTCGTGGCCTGGCCGGCACAATACGGCAAGACCGGTGTGATGAGCTTCATCATCAATCAGGACGGCCGGCTTTATCAAAAGAACCTCGGGCCGAACGGCGCGCATACGGCAGCGGCGATCAAGGCCTTCGATCCCGACTCGTCCTGGCAGGCCACCACACCCTGAGCGGCGATCCGCCATCCGTCGGACGGCATGATTTCTGACGTTGTTCGCTAACGGACGCCTCACACGGAATTCGGGCACAATCAAGCCACGGCGACGTGGCTGTCGCCCGATGCGGGCTTTGGCCAACGGAAAGCGGAGAGGTTGGGCATGTGGCTTGCTCAATCTTCCCCGCACTCTCATTCGTGTGGAGATAACCAAATGCAACGACGCAACTTCATGCTAACGGCGGCGGTGACCCTTGCCTCGGGCGGTCTCACGCTCGCGGGCTGCACCACCACGACGAATTCGAATTCCACGGCGTCGCAGAACATGTCCAAGCGGCAGTCGATCGACGCGTCCGTGGACGGCACCCTCTCGCGGCTCTATTCGACCGTGAAAGGCTCGCACGAACTCCTCGCGAAGTCGCGCGGCGTGCTGGTGTTCCCCGAAGTGCTGCAGGCCGGCTTCATCGTCGGCGCGCAGTATGGCGAAGGTGCGTTGCGCGTGGGCGGCGCCACGGTCGGCTACTACAGCACCGTGTCGGGCTCGTTCGGCCTGCAGGCCGGCGCTCAGTCGAAGGCGCTCATCTTCGCCTTCATGACGCAGGACGCACTCGACAAGTTCCGCGCGACGGACGGCTGGGCGGCGGGGGCCGACGCCTCGGTCGCGCTCGTGACCGTGGGCGCGAACGGCGTCGTCGACACCAACACGGCCACGCACCCGGTCGAAGTCTTCGTGCTGACCAACGCGGGCCTGATGGCCGACGTCTCGCTGGCGGGCACCAAGGTCACGCGCCTGAACATCTGATAAGGCGCGCTCCGGTAAAAAGCGCCGGATCATGTAAAAAGGGCAAGGCGATCAAGCCTTGCCCTTCGTCATTTCTGCGCGGCCCGCACAGCCGGTGCCGCTTACGGCCTCAGCAGCCTGTATTCTTCACGCGCTCGACTTCGAGGCCGAACCACGGGCGCAGCTTCGTGCCGAGCACATTGCCCGCGAACGCGCACACGAGCCACAGCCAGCCGTGCAGGCTGCCCGAAACGATGCCGCTGAAGTACGCGCCGATATTGCAGCCGTAAGCGAGGCGCGCGCCATAGCCGAGCAGCAGTCCGCCGATCACGGCCGCCACGAGCGAGCGCAGCGGAATACGCCACACGGGCGCGTAGCGGCCCGCGAGCGAGGCCGCGGCCATTGCGCCGAGCACGATGCCGATGTCCATGACCGTGGTGACGTCGTGGCTTGCCGGAGCGGTGAGCGCGGCGGCGTTCGGGCCGGCCATCCAGTACTTCCAGCTCGCCACGTCGATGCCGAGCGCGGCGAAGCCCTTCGCGCCCCACAGCGCGAACGCCGAGGTCACGCCCCAGGGGCGGCCCGAGAGCGCGAGTGTCGCGAAATTCAGGATCGCGAGCGCGACCGCGCCAGCGAGCAGCGGCCACGGGCCATGCAGCCACGGCGAGCTGTGCGGCGCGCGCGGCTCGTTGACGAGGCGGCCGTGGCGGCGCTTCTCGACGACCACGGTGAGCGCGGCGATGAGCGCGAACACCACGAGGTTGAGCGCAATGGCGGGCGCGGCGCCGAGCGCGTTCACGAACGAGAACGGCTTCAATTGCGGCATCGACGTCCAGAACGGCATGTGCGCCGTGGCGACCACGGAGCCCACGATAAAGGCGATGAGCGTCACGACCATGCGCGTGCTGCCGCCACCCACGGTATAGAGCGTGCCCGAGGCGCAGCCGCCGCCCAGCTGCATGCCCACGCCGAACAGGAACGCGCCGACGATGACCGACGTGCCCGCAGGCGAAACGAGGCCCGTGACCGGATGGCCGAAGAGCGTTCCTGCCGCGAGCGCGGGGAAGAACAGCAGCACGCCGATGGCGAGCATGACCATCTGCGCGCGCAGGCCGGCGCCGCGCCCGTCGGCGATGAATACGCGCCACGCGGAGGTGAAGCCGAACGCCGCGTGGTAGAGCGTCATGCCGAGCAGCGCGCCGACCACATAGAGCGCCGCCTGACGGCCGCTCACGGTCTGCGCGAGATACGCCGCGCCGAGCGCGACGAGCAACAGCGCGCTGCCTAGCGGCTTGGGATTGATGGAGTCGAGTCGGCGCGGCGCGCGCGCGAGCGGCGTGGAGAGGTCGGACATGGGAGCGAGGCTGCGTGGAAAAGCCGCCAGGAAAAACAATCGGCGAAAGCAAAACGATAGCACGAATCGCAAATCGGTCTGACCGAGCCCCCAGGCCGGCTTTTGGCGGCCCTCACCGAGCCATGAAAAAACGCCGCGAACCCCGTCCAGACACGGTTTTCCCAAACATTGGGACGAGCCAGCGCCAACCCTCGCGTAGCCCTGCAAACGTCATGGATTTCCCCTATGCAGCGCCGCGCGCCGTCTGCCGTTACGCGAGACGAGGTGCGAAGGCGCGTCGGGCCGCGCGGATTCGCACTGGCTGGAAGATAAAAAACGCAACGGAGACCTCATGCTGGGAAACATCACCATTCGCCGTGGGCTAACGCTCGTTATCGGTATCTTCGTCGCGTTTCTGCTGACGGTGATCGGCGTGTCGTATGGCGCGCTCAAGATCACCAACGACAGCCTGCACGACGCCCAGCGCGGCGCGCAGTCGCTCGACGCCCTCAAGACCAGTTCGGAACGCCTGCTCCAGGTGCGCCTCGCGCTCGGCGGCTACGAGACGCTCTTCAGCGTCGGCAAGGCCACGGACGGCCTGCTCGACAAGGCGCACCAGGTGCTCGTGAATTCGAACAAGGAGTTCGCGCACTACAGCGCCGGCCCGTTCGACGACCCCGAAGAGGCGCGCCTCGCCCAGGCCGTGAGCAGCGCGCGAGAGGCGCTCGTCTCGCAGGCGCTCGAACCCGAATACAAGTCGCTCGTCGACAACGACTTCAACACCTTCCGCACGATCCAGGGCGAAACCGCCGACCGCTACTACGGCGCCTACGCGAAGGCGATCGACGCGCTCGAGACCTGGCAGGCCGCGCGCCAGCAGCAGGACGCCGACACCGCCGCGCAGCGCTTTCGCCTGTCGCTCATCGTGTTCGGCCTGATCGGCGTGGTGGGCGTGGCGATTGGCGTATTCGCACGCGTGGGGCTCGCTGCCGCCGTGGTCAAGCCGGTGAACCATGCGATTCGTCACTTCGAGCGCATCGCCGCAGGCGACCTCACGGTGGACGTGCGGGTGCGCTCGAAGAACGAAATGGGCCAGCTGCTGGGCGCGCTGCAGACCATGCGCGACGGCCTCGTGGGCACCGTCTCGCGCGTGCGCGGCAGCACGCACGAAATCACCCAGGGCGCGAAGCAGATCGCGTCGGGCAACGTCGATCTCTCGGACCGCACGGCGCAGCAGGCGGCGGCGCTCGAAGAAACGGCGGCAAGCATCGAGGAGCTTTCGGCAGCGGTACGCCAGAACACGGACGGCGCGAAGGAAGCAAGTGGGCTAGCCCAGACCGCGCTCGAAACGGTCACGCGCGGCGCCGACGTGGTGGCCCGCGTGAACGCGACGATGAGCGACATCACGGCTTCGTCGCAGAAGGTGGAGGAGATCACCGGCATCATCGAGGGCATTGCGTTCCAGACCAACATCCTCGCGCTCAATGCGGCGGTCGAGGCGGCGCGCGCGGGCGAGCAGGGCCGCGGCTTCGCGGTCGTGGCGAGCGAGGTGCGCAGCCTCGCGCAGCGCTCGGGCACGGCGGCCAAGGAGATCAAGGAGCTGATCGCGGCCTCGGCGGCGACCGTCGGTGCGGGCGCGCGCCTCGTGGAAGACGCGCGCCGCACCATGGACGAGGCGCGCAGTGCGGTGGCGCGCGTGAGCGGGATCATGAGCGAGATCGAAACCGCGACGCACGAGCAGAGCGACGGCATCGAGCAGGTGAACCGCGCGATTGCGCAGATCGACGAGGTGACGCAGCGCAATGCGGCGCTCGTGGAGGAAGCGGCGGCGGCCGCGCAGTCGCTCGAATCGCAGGCCGATCTGCTGCGCGAGGCCGTGGCGGTGTTCAATCTGGGCGGCGCGGGTCAGGCCGGTGCGCGCCCGGCGCATGCCGCCGCGGCGGACCCGCGTGCGGCCCGCGGGAGCGCGCCGGTGCTGGCCTGAGCCAGCCGTTGCGGGTTGTCCTTGCCGTTGCAAGGACAACGTCCGGCCGTTTTAACCTGAGGTTATACCCCGCGCGCAATTCGCAATTGAGTTCCCCATCGTTCCCGGCGAGACTGGCGGCATAGGCCTTTAGGGTTTGGCCGTCAGCGAAAGAGAACTACGGATCATGCGAGTTTGCGTTTTGGGCGGTGGGGTGATTGGCGTGAGCACGGTGTACGCGCTCGCTCGCGATGGACACGAGGTCACGCTCGTCGAGCGCCACGCCGACGTGGCGCGCGAAACGAGCCACGCCAATGGCGGCCAGCTCAGCTACAGCTACGTCGCGCCGCTCGCGGACCCCTCCGTGCTGCCCAAGCTGCCGCAATGGCTCTTCTCGCGCGACGCCGCGCTGCGTTTCGTGCCGCGGCTCGATCCGCATCAATGGCGCTGGTGCGCCGCGTTCCTGCGTGCCTGCACGCACGCACGCAGCCGCGCGACCACGGCCGAACTGCTCGGCCTCGGTTTTTTGAGCCAGCGTCTCATGCACGAGGTGGTCGAGCGCGAAGCGCTGTCATTCGACTACGTGCGCAACGGCAAGCTCGTGGTGTATCGCGACGAGGAAGGGTTTGCGGGTGCGCGCCGCCAGGCGCAATACCAGTCGACGCTGGGCTGCGTACAGCATGCGCTCGACGGCGCGGCGTGTGTCGCGCTCGAACCCGCGCTTGCGCACATCGGCGCAGGGATCGTGGGCGGCATTCACACACCGGGCGAAGAGGCCGCCGACTGCGATCAGTTCACGCGCGGCCTCGCCCGCGCGGCGCAGCGCGACGGCGTGACCCTGCAACTGGCCACTGAGTTCTCCGGACTGCGAACTAAAGGGCTGCGGGTGCTCGCCGCGCAGACCTCGCAGGGCGACATCGAAGCCGACGCGTTCGTGGTGTGCCTCGGCTTCCAGAGCCAGCCGATGCTCGCCTCGCTCGGCGTGCACGTGCCCGTGTATCCGCTCAAGGGCTACAGCCTCACGCTCCCCAACGCGAATGCGCAGGGCGCGCCGCGCGTCTCGGTCACGGATGCACATCACAAGGTCGTCTACGCTCCGCTCGGCGAGCGCCTGCGCATTGCGGGCATGGTCGATCTCACGGGCATGAACCCGCACGCCGACGGCGCCCGCATCGCGCTGCTCGCGCGCCAGGCGCGCGAAACCTTCCCCGACGCCGGCAACTACGACGCCATGCAGACATGGACCGGCATGCGTCCCGCCACGCCGGACAGCAAGCCTGTTATTGGCGCCACGCACTTTCGCAACCTGTGGCTCAACACGGGGCACGGCGCGCTCGGCTTTACGCTCGCGCTCGGCAGCGCGCAACTGCTCGCCGATCTGCTGGCGGAGCGCGAGTTGCCGATCGACGGTGACGCCTTCGCGCCGGTCCGCTGACCGGGCTCACTGATTCGCCAACGCGACGTTACTGCAGCGTCGCGCCTTCCTCGCGCACGACCACGCTCGTGCGTCCGTCGATGCTCACCGGCACTTCGCCGCGCACGGTCGCGCGCCGGACGACGCGGCGCGCGTCGCCGTAGTCGTTGATCGCGTAGTGCTGCGTGGCGCGGTTGTCCCAGATCGCGACGTCGCCTTCCTGCCAGTTCCAGCGCACCGTGTTTTCGAGCCGCGTGACATGTTCGTGGAATACCTGCAGCAGATGCGCCGAATCGAACGATGAAAGACCCTTGAGCCGCTGCACGAAGTGGCCGAGCACGAGCGTGCGTTCGCCCGTTTCCGGATGCACGCGCACCACGGGATGTTCGGTTTCGTAGAGCTTCGACGTGAACACTTCGCGGTAACGCTTGAGCTGCGCGCTGTCCGCATTCGTGTGCGTGGACGCGTAGTCGTAGGCGTTGGTGTGGAGCGCCCAGAGCGTATCGGCGAGCGCGCGCAGCGGCTCGGGCAGTTGCGCGTACGCAGCGGCCGTATTGGCCCACACCGTGTCGCCGCCAAATGGCGGAATCACCACGGCGCGCAGGATCGAGATTTTCGGATAGGCGTCGACGAAGGTGACGTCGGTGTGCCACGAGTTGGCGCGCGCGCCATGCAGCGAGTCGAGTTCCAGCAGGCTGCCGCCTTCCACCGATGGCACCGTGGGGTGCGCGACCGTCTCGCCGAAGCGTCGCGCGAAGACTTCCTGCGCGGCATCGTCGAGATGCTGCTGGCCACGGAAGAACAGCACTTTGTGACGCAGCAGGGCGGCGTTGATCGCGTCGAATGTGACGCTGTCGAGATCGGCGTGAAGACGCACGCCGTCGATGCGCGCCCCAATGCGGCCCGCGACTTGATGGAGGTCGAGCGCGGTATCGGTGTGTTGCCTGGTGCCGGCATGCAGATGCGCAGGCGGAGCGGAAACGGCGGGGCGCTGCGTGTGAACGTCGGACATCGAAAGTCTCCTCGGCTGGACGTGGAACGCCCATTCAAGCAGGCTTGCGCTGCGAGAAGAACTGACGATTTCTGCGAAGCTATGCGCGCGCTAGCGCGCTATGGATAGCTGCGTGTGTGATTAGCGCGCACCAAAAGAAAATGACGCAG
This sequence comes from Paraburkholderia sp. BR10937, assembly GCF_040965695.1. Taxonomy (NCBI): domain Bacteria; kingdom Pseudomonadati; phylum Pseudomonadota; class Betaproteobacteria; order Burkholderiales; family Burkholderiaceae; genus Paraburkholderia; species Paraburkholderia sp. BR10937. The sequence goes on along the minus strand of NZ_JBFRCL010000005.1, from coordinate 9,504 downwards.
ACCCGCGAGGGAATGCGTCATTCACAAGATGCTGCAAGGTACAGCTTCTTTACTGCATGTTCGTTGGTAGGCTCGATTGGATTCGAACCAACGACCCCCACCATGTCAAGGTGGTGCTCTAACCAACTGAGCTACGAGCCTGTCGAGGCGCGAATTATAGAGACACTCGCCCGCGCTTGCAAGCGCTTTTCTCGAATCGGGTGAAACGCCGGGTTTTCGGCTGTGCAGCTATGCGAACTCGCGCGCCAGATTGCGCAGGTTTTGCGCGGGATCGGCGAGGATCTCGCGGGCGATACGCGCCCGTTTGCCGATCAGCGCCCTGGCGCTGCGCATGTCGCGACCCTGATTCACGGTGATCGCGCCAACCAGTGCGCCTGCGTCGTCGAGGCCGAACAGAACGCATGGCGGCGCCTCCAGCGAACCCCGTGCGAGCCATTCGGGCGCAGCCATGTCGCCCGCGAACTGGATGTTGAGGCCGCATTGATCGGTCCAGAACCATGCCGCTTCCCAGGCTTCGGGTTCGAGGCCGAGCATTGCGCGTGCGGCGGTCTGCGCCTGACGGTTCGCGTTCTCCCACGTTTCGCGGCGCTCGTAGCGGCCGCTCGCCTCGATCCACTGGCTCGCGGCATCGCCGGCTGCGTAGATGTGTGCGTGCGAGGTGCGGCACCGTGCGTCGATCACGATGCCGTTATCGATTTGCAGGCCTGCTGCGCGAGCGAGCGTGGTCTCGGGTTCGACACCGATGCCGTAGATCACCGCGTCGCCGGTAAGGCGCGTGCCGTCTTCGAGCGTCAGCACGAGTTCGCCGTTGTCGCGAATGGCCGACGCGAGCGGCGAGCCCAGATGCAGCGTCACGCCCCGCGCGCGATGCACATCGCACAGATGCCCGGTGAGCAGCGGCGGAGCGCAACGTGCCATCGCACGCGGTGCCTGTTCGATCACCGTGACTGCCGCGCCGAGATCGACCGCGCTCGAAGCGAGTTCCAGACCGATCACGCCCGCGCCCACCAGCAAAACGCGTTTGCCTCGTTGCAGCACAGGCAGAAGGCGTTGCGCGTCCTCTAGCGTGCGCAGCGTGTAGACGTTCTCGCCCAGCGCGTCGAGCATCGGCAAGCGTCGCACGCGTGCGCCCGTGGCGAGCAGCAGTTCGTCGAAGGCGATCGATTCGCCGTTCGAGAGCGTGACGACACGCGCCTGTGCGTCGAGCGCGGTCACGGCCACACCGAGCTTCAACTCGATGTTTTGCTCCGTGTAGTAGCCTTCGCCGTGAATCGCGCAGCGCGCGGTTTGCGGTTGCAGCAGCACGTCCTTCGAAAGCGGCGGTCGTTCATAAGGCGCGTGCGCTTCCTCGCCGATCAATACGACGCGGCCCGCATAACCCTGCTGGCGCAATTCGGCGGCGGCGAGCGCGCCCGTCTGGCCCGCACCGACGATGACGATAGTCGAGGCGTTCATGGTCCGTTTCCCGTTACAGATGCAGGCCGCCCGCCGCGTGACGGATGCCGCGAATGCCGAGGCCGGCATCCGCATTGATCATCACGCCGCTCAGCACGCGATTGTTCGCGCGTGACGCGAGCATCACGTAAGGCCCGGTGAAATCCGCGGGCTGCGGGAAGAATTGCAGCGGCAGAATGCTTGCGATTGCCTCTGGCGAACGCGAATCCATGATGCGCAGGTCCTGCTGGCCGAGCGAAGCGGGGCCGCGTAAATCGCTCGCCATGCCGCAAGGGCCGACGCCGTTCACGCGCACCTTCGGCGCGAGTTCATAGGCCAGCTGGCGGATGATGCCCACGGCCGCGTGCTTGCTCGCCGTGTACAGGGGACCGCCGCCGCCCGGATAGAACGAAGAATTCGAGAGGGTGAAGATCATGCTCCCTTCGCTCGCGACGAGCGCCCGCGCCGCCGCTTTGGCGCCGAGCAGATAGCCCTTCACGTTGATCGAGAAGAGCTCTTCGTAGCCGCTTTCGAGTTGCGCAGGCGAGAGATCGACGAGGCTCGAAGCGTGATCCCAGATCGCCGCGTTGCCGATGAAGATGTCGAGCTTGCCGAACGCATCGACGGCGGCACTCACGGCGCGCTCGTTGTCGGCGTACGAGGTCACGTCGCCCTGCACGGCGACGACGGTTTGCGCGCTGAAGCGCGCCTGCAGCGCCGCGACTTTCTCCGCGGAACGTTCGAGCACGGCGACGCGCGCGCCTTCGTCGAGAAAGCGTTCGACGAGTGCGAGACCGAGTCCCGATCCGCCGCCGGTGATCAACGCAACTTCGTTATCGAGCCAGCCCATTACGCGGCCTCCGGAACGTCGACGAAAACCGCACCGTCAACGCGCGTGACAGGGAACGTCTTGAGCGCTTCGGTTGCGGGCTGGCACAACGCCTTGCCGGTCTTCAGACAGAAACGCGCGGCATGCAGCGGACATTCGACGGTGCCATCGTCCTCGATATACCCTTCGGACATCGAAGCATTGCCGTGCGAACAGCGGTCATTCAGCGCGAACAGTTCGCCGTTTACCTTGAATACGGCGATCGCGGCGGACGGGCCGTCCACCTTGATCGCTTCGCCATCGGACAGCGCGTCGTCCTGGCAGACAAAAATACGGGCCATGATCAGAAAAGCACACTCAGGTTATGGGAAGTGAGCACTGCCTGGTCCAGCGTGATCTCACGGTTGCACACCTGCCAGCCTGGCGCGCCCTCCACGCGGCGCACGCGGTCGACGCGGCGGCCCACGTAGAACGTCTCGTCGCGTTCCTTCTGCGAGCGGTAGAGCGCGTAGTTCACCTGCGCCTCGTATTCGCCGGGCGTTTCGGTGGTGAACGTTCGCAGGTTCGTCACGAGATGGCGGGTGCGCGAAGGCGGTTCTTCCGCCCACGCCATGCCGGTTTCGAGGCGTGCCACGCGGCGTTCGAGCTGGAAATGCGTGTCGTTGAAGATCCACGTGGTGGGCGGCTGCACGCCGCGCCGGCGGTCGCGCGTTTGCGCGTTGACGGTTGTGCGCATGGTGTAGCGGATGTCCTTCGACATGAGGTCGAGCCATGCACGAAAGCGCCAACCGTCGAGCAGCGCCGCTTCTTCGAAGAGGAACTGCTCGATTTCGTGATGCAGTTCGAGACCCACGTGCGTGGGCGTGAAAACCGGTTCGGCGACTTCGCTCATTTGAGCACCTCCGCTTCGTAGCGCGCGGTGCGCTCGTTCACTTCGTCCCACGTTTCGGCCATCAGCAGGTCCGCCCAGCGCCGGTACATGCCGCGCGCAGCCGTCTCCGAGAAAATGTAGTTCGTCATGCCAGGTATGCCGTCTTCGCGCACGCGCTCGTTTCCCAGGCCCATTTCGAGGCAAAGCTTCGTTTTGCGCGCGCGGCTGCCACGCAGCACCTTCTGCACTTCGGCCCAGTTTTCCGAGTCGTCCTGTTCGAGAAAGCCTGCGGGTCCGAACGCGCGCGTCGCACTGCGCTCGAAGGCGGCTTTGACTTCATCGGACGCTGCCTTGTCGGCGATACAGAACGCCCACACTTCCACCTGGTTCGGCCCGCGCGGGTGCCAGACGCGCAGCGTGGCCGTGCCGTTGAGCCAGGAAAGCGTGGGGAACATGTTGTTGTGGCCCGCGAGGCGCATCGCGCGCACCTTGCCGAGGCGCGCTTCGGCTTCGGCATAGGTGTCGCGGAAGTACTGCGAGACTTCGCCGTCCACCCACACGTTCGCGTCGGGCTGCTCGGTGAAGAAGAAGCCGCTGCCGTGGCCCGCCTGCCCGTACTGCAGCGCGTCTTTCGCGGTCTCCCACACGGGGCGCGCCGTTTGACCCGCGCCCAGCGCCTTGCCGGCGGCGCCTTCCTTCGCGCCGAGCACCTCGATGGCGGAGGCGTGCGTGAAGAGCGCGTGATACTGATCGCTCGCGAACTGTTCCGCCGGGAATTTCCAGTTGCAGTCGATCACCCACTTGTGCACGCCGCCCACGATCTCGGTGCCGCCTTCGCGGCGGTCGAGCACGCCATCCAGATACCAGGCGATGTCGCCCATATAGGTTTCGAGGTCGGGTGCGTTCGCGTCCCAGTTGCCGAACACGAGGCCCTTGTACACGGCCACGCGCGTGACTTCCTGCAAGCCCCACTTCTCCTTGCACAGCCCCTGCGGATAGGCGCGCGATTCGAGCGGCACGTCGATGAGCGCGCCGTCCACGCCGTACGACCAGCCGTGATATGGGCACGTGAACGCGCGCGTGTTGCCGCAATCGGCATGGCTCACGCGCATCGAGCGATGGCGGCACTGATTGAGGAAGGCCTTGATCGAGCCGTCCTTCTGGCGCACCACGACGATGGGGTCTTCGCCCATGTAGGTATTGAAAAAGTCGCCGACTTTCGGTATTTGACTGACGTGGGCGAGAAAGAGCCAACAGCGGCCGAAAATGCGCTCGAGTTCGAGCGCGTAAATGTCGGGGTCGGTATAGATCGACGACGTGACGCGGCCATTTTGCGCGTCGACGAGTGCATCGATGTCGATGATTGCGGACATGCGAGTCTCCTCCGTGGCAGCATTCTCCTTTTGGCGGAGAACGCAGACGGATGATCGTTGCTCGCTTTGCCGATGTGAAATATTTTGTTTGTTGCCACTAAGACTTCAAAACGATAAATCGAGCATGGAACTGAGACACCTGCGCTACTTCATTGCCGTTGCCGACGAGCTGAGCTTTACGCGCGCGGCGCAGCGCCTGCATACGGCGCAGCCCTCGCTGAGCCAGCAGATCCGCAATCTCGAAGACGAAGTGGGCACGCCGCTCTTCGAGCGCACGCGCCGCAAGGTGGAGTTGACCGACGCGGGCAAGGTGTTTCTCGCCGAGGCGCGCCTCGTGGTGGCGCAGGCCGATCGGGCGGTGGCGCGAGCGCGCCAGGTGGGGCAGGGGCGCGCGACGGTGACGATCGGTTTCGTGCCCGCCGCGGAGATCCGGGTTTTCCCGGTGATTCTGCCGCGCTTGCGATTGCGCTTTCCCGAGGTGAACGTCGAGTTGCGCAGCCTGCCGACTGCCGAGCAGGAAGACGCGCTACTGCGCGGCGATATCGACGTGGCGTTCATGCGCCGCCCCGTTGTTTCGCCTGAATTGCGCAGCGAAGTCGTGCTCACCGAGCCGCTCGTGGTGGTGCTGCCGAGCGCGCATCCGCTCGCGAAGCAAAAGCGCATCGCCCCGGTGCAACTGAGCGGCGAGCCGTTCATCAGCACGCATCCGCAGTTCTCGGGGCAGGTGCACAGCGTGGTCGAGGCGTATTGCGAGGCGCACGGGATCGAGCGCAAGGTGGCACAGGTCGCGACCAATATTCTGCTCAATCTGAATCTCGTGGGCATGGGGCTCGGCTATGCGCTCCTGCCCGCGTATGTCTCGTCGCTCACGAGCAGCGCGATCTGCACGCGCCCGCTCGAAGGCGAGCCGCCCACCATCGACTTGCTGATGGTGTCGCGCAAAGAGCCGCATGCAGCGGAGCTGGAAGCGTTGTTCGAACTCGTGCGCGAGAACCAGGCTTAACGCTTCCCGCCTTCCTCCTGCGCCTCCAACGCCGTCACCATTTCCTGGGCGGCGCGCTGCAACTCGGGCACGAAGCGGCGCACGGCCTCCGCCGGATTGATCGCCTGTTCCAGGTAGACTACGTTCAGGCTCGCGAGCACGCGCCCATGCGCCTCGATGGCCGTTGCGAGCGCACCGATCTTGCGCTGGTCCGACCAGTCGCCGTGGTTCGAGCCGAAACCGTCCGCGCGCGTCTGGCGTACGAGATTGCGGATATAGGCCTTGTCGCTGGCGAGTATTTGCTGCTGCTCGCCGCCCGCACCCGCGCGTAACAATTCCAGGATGTCTTCGCGCTCCGCCTCAGGACACATCGCAAAGTACACGCGGCCGGCCGCCGTGAGCAGGATCGGCAGGCGGCGGCCCACCATCGCGCGGTGAAACGAAAGCGGGCTGAAACGGTGCGTGGTCTCGCGGATCACCATTGAGTCGCCATCGGGCGTCGTGAGGTCCGATGGCCACACGGTGCGCTGGAGCATTTGCGCCATGATCGGCGGGGCGATGGTCGCAATCAGTTCGTCGTCGGTGAAGCCTTCGCTCAGGCCGCGCACGTTCATCGTCAGACGAAAGCTGTCGTCGGAAGCGCTGCGGCGCACGAACTGCTCCTCCACCAGGGTTTCCAGCAGGCGCCTCACCGTCGTGCGATGCAGACCCGTTGCCTCGCTCAGCTGCTGGCTCGTGGCGCGCCCGTTCTCCATGGCATTGAGCGCCTGGAGCACCTGCAGGCCGCGCGCCAGCCCTCGCACGTTTGCATACTTCGTCATCGAAAATGCCTTAAAAATCAACTGTGTGCATTCTATGCACATTTCTCTAAAAATGTTGAGCGCGCGTCGGGTGGAACCTAGACTCGCTTCCATTCACCGGACCGCGACAAAACGTCCAACCGGGTGATCCGTTTTCAGGCACCACCTGTCAGCATCCGCAGCGGCTCCATAAGCCGCGCGAGAAGGAGACACATGAACACCCCCCTCGCCCACGAGGCGGATACTGTCCGCCCTCGCCAGATCGCCACCGACGTCGCCATCATCGGCGCGGGTCCGGTCGGCCTCATGATCGCCAATATTCTCGGCCTGCAAGGCGTGCGTGTCACGCTCGTCGAGAAGCTCGACCAGATCATCGACTATCCGCGCGCCATTGGTCTGGACGACGAAGCATTGCGCGTGTTCCAGTCCATCGGTCTGGCCGATGCGCTGCTGCCGCACACCACGCCCGACCACTGGATGCGCTTCGTCACGAAAGACGGCCATTGCTTTGCCTCGATCGAGCCGCGCACCGATGAATTCGGCTGGCCGCGCCGCAACGCGTTCATTCAGCCGCTCGCCGACCGCGTGCTCTATGAAGGGCTCGCGCGCTTCGAGCATGTGGACGTGCTGTTCGGCCACACGGTCAACGCGTTCGAGCAGGACGCGCAGAGCGTGACGATCGACGTGAGCGACGCGAACGGCGAGCGCCGCACGATCCGCGCGGCGTACCTGGTGGGCGCGGACGGCGGCAACAGCTTCGTGCGCCGCGCGTTGAATGTGCCCTTCGAAGGCCGCACGAAGCCGAATCAATGGATCGTGGTGGACGTGCGCAACGACCCCATCGGCTCGCCGCATATCTACATGCATTGCGATCATCAGCGTCCGTACGTGTCGGCTGCGCTGCCGCACGGCATTCGCCGCTTCGAATTCATGGTGATGCCGGGCGAGACGGAAGAGGAACTCTCGAAGCCCGAGAACATGGCCGCGCTGATCCGCAAGGTGGTGGCGGACCCCGACAAGGTCGACTACATCCGCAAGCGTGTGTACACGCACAACGCGCGCCTCGCCGAAACGTTTCGCGTGGACCGCGTGCTGCTCGCGGGCGACGCCGCGCACATCATGCCCGTGTGGCAGGGCCAGGGCTACAACAGCGGCATTCGCGACGCGAACAACCTGGGCTGGAAACTCGCGATGGTCGCGAAGGGCCTGGCCGATGGCCGCCTGCTCGACAGCTATACCGTGGAGCGCCGAGCGCACGCGCGCTCGATGATCCACCTCTCCGAAGTGGCGGGCGATATCTTCGCGCCCACCACGCGCTTTGGCGCGCGCTTTCGCGACACGTTCGTGCGCTACATGAACGTGTTCCCCTCGGTGAAGCGCTACTTCGTGGAAATGCGTTTCAAGCCGATGCCGCGCTATGAAGCGGGCGTCGTGCTGCTGCCGCCGCCGCAAAAGACGGGCGGCTGGCTCGCAAGCCTGCTGGAGCGCTCGGGCAACTCGGCGCCGGGCCGCCTGCTCGGCCTGATGAGCCAGAAGCGCGACTCGCTGATCGGCCGCCTTGCATATGGCCGCGATCCGCTCGCGGCGTCGCCTGTGGGCCGTATGTTCATCCAGCCGCGGGTACGCCTTGCCGACGGCCGCGTGGTGCGCCTCGACGACGCGATCGGCAACGGCTTCGCCGTGCTCGCCTGGGGCGCGGACCCGACCTTCGGCCTCACGCCGCAAGCCCGCGGGTTGTGGGAGCGCCTGGGCGCCCGCTTCATCTTCGCGAAGCCCGACGTGCAGCTCGAATACGCAGACGACGTGCCCGAGGGCGTGCTCGCGCTCGGCGACGTGCAGGGCCGCCTGAAAGAGTGGTTCAGCCGTCTGCCCGAATCGGTCGTGCTGCTGCGCCCGGACCGCTTCGTCGCGGGCGTGTGCACGCCGCAACAGGTCTCGGACGCGATCGTCGAACTCGCGGGCAAGCTCGGCATGACCGAAGCCGCCTTGCATGGGGCGAGCGCCGCTGCCCCGCAAAACCGTCCCGTGCGCGGCGTGGCCGTTGCGCGCACCGCAGGAGCTTGAGCATGCCGATTCACCTCGAATGTCTGTCGCATACGCCGTTGCATGGCTATTTCGATCCGCTGCCTGACGTGGTGGCGGAAGTCGAACGGGTCGGCCGCGCCGCGCGCGAACGCGTGGAGGCTTTTAAGCCGGACGTGATCGTCGCGTTCGCCCCCGATCACTTCAACGGCTTCTTCTACGACGTGATGCCGCCGTTCTGCATCGGCGCGCGCGCCGAGGCGATCGGCGACTTCAAGAGCATGGCCGGTACGCTGCCGGTGCCCGAAGCGCTTGCGCACAAGCTCGCCGAAAGCGTGCTCGACGCCGATATCGACGTGGCGCTCTCCTACCGCATGCAGGTCGATCACGGCTGTGCACAGGCGCTGGAAGTGCTCACGGGCGGTCTCGACCGTTATCCGGTGATTCCGGTGTTCATCAACTCCGTGGCGCCGCCCATGGCGACGCTGCGCCGCGCGCGTCTGCTCGGCGATGCAATCGGCCGCTTCTTTTCGCGCAGCGACAAGCGCGTGCTCGTGGTGGGTTCGGGCGGCATCTCGCACGAACCGCCGGTGCCGGAACTGTTCGGCGCGACGCCGGAAGTGGCCGAACGTTTGATCGCGGGCCGCAACCCCTCGGCGGATTCGCGCGCCGCCCGCCAGGCGCGTACCGTGGCCGCGGCGAAGTCGTTCACGGCGGGCGACAGCCATCTGCATCCGCTCAATCCCGAATGGGACCGCGCGTTCCTCGCACGCCTTGCATCGGGCGAGTTGACTTCCGTGGACGGTATGACGAACGCGGCCATCACGCGTGACGGCGGCAAGTCGGCGCACGAGATCCGCACGTGGGTTGCGGCATTCGGCGCGCTGGCCGCTTACGGCCCGTATCGCGCTTCGCTCGACTACTACCGCGAAATTCCTGAATGGATTGCGGGTTTCGCCACCATGCACGCCACGCCCGACGCGGCTTGATAGAACAGTATGGACTCCGGAGAATAAACATGTCAGATTCGAAACTCGTCGCGACGCTGGCCGCGCGCCTCTACGAAGCCGAAGCCTCGCGCAACGTGATCGAGCCGGTGCGCGGCGAGATCGCTATCGACGATATCGCCACCGCTTACGCCGTGCAGCAGGCCAACGTCGATCTGCGCGTGGCGACCGGCGAGCGCATCGTGG